>CALAIJ010000037.1 GCA_937923365.1 uncultured Sulfitobacter sp. | reverse complement strand
GGGCGGGCTGGGCGCGCTCAAGGATTTCCAACTGTCATGGGGCGAGGCGTGGCTGCGTCTGCGCGCAGTGCCCGCGCTTGAACAAGCAATTGCCGCACGCCGTCCGCTCAAGTATTCCAAGCTGGGCGGAGATCAGACACGGATTTGGGGCGCGCTGCCCTAGGGTCCTGACCCTAAGCACCTGTCTGGTGGGGGAAAAGCATGTCCAGCCTGTCCCGCCAGAGTGCACCTGTACGCCAACCCTCAATATCTGCGCAGTCTAGCGCCTCCCAGGCGCGGCCTTGGCTGGCAGCCCACATCAGCGCGACATTGCACGAAATCGCGGGCATCCAGCCCCGAGCGTGGCCTTGCAGCAAAGGGCGCAGGCTGGGCATGCCGGTGCCCAACATCACCACAGCATCCGCATCGGTCTCCGAAAGCTGTGCATAGGCCTGCGTTACGCCGTCATCCAGCATGGCATAGATGGGATGAAAGGCGTCCGTTTCCTGTGCGGGGCCTGCCACTGCGATAACGTCGAACCCGTGGCTTTGCCAATAGGTTTTGGAGGCTGCGTTCAGGCTGTCAGGATAGGGCGACAAGAGCGCCAGACGGGTGGCGTTCATCTGGCGCAAGGCCGCGACTGTGGCAAGGGCCGCGGTCAGAAACGGTACGCCATGCGCGTGGCTGATGCGGTGCGCCAACGCGGTTTCAGCGTCCTTGCCAATCAGATAGGACGCGCCAGTGCAGGCGGCTGCAAGCGACACCAGTGGCGCATTGGCGAATGCCGCACAGGCGGTTTCATACTGATCAGCATAATCCTTCAGGCGGTCCGTGATCGTCGCTTTGCCAGAGGTCAGCCGCGCATTCAAAAGCCCCGTGCCGGAAGGTAGCAGCGCCCATAACTCGGCCTCGACAGTGGTATTGGCTTGCGGCGTCAGGACGCCCACATGGCCTTTGGATGCGTAGGCGCCGGTGGCCATTACTCGGCCCCGAAGCGGCGCAGGGACACGGGATGGATGGGCGTCGTTGTGGTGACTTCTTCGGTATAGAAGGCCTCGCAAGCCGCTCCCCCTTCACGGCCCACGCCGGAGGATTTGAACCCGCCAAAGGGCGCGCGTAGCTCTCGCATCATCGGCGTGTTGACCCAGACCACGCCAGAGCGCAGCTGCGTTTGGGTTTGCATCACGGTGGGCAGGTGATCGGACCAGATGTAGCTGACCAGCCCAAAGTTGGTGTCATTGGCGATGCGCACGGCGTCTTCTACCCCGTCGAAGGGCAGAATGGTGGCGAAAGGGCCAAAGATTTCCTGCTGGGCGCAGCGGTCGGCGTTGGATGTGGCCAGCACGGCGGTGGGCGCGATGAAATATCCGCGGCCAAGATCATCGCGGCGGGTGCCGCCTGTCAGCACGCTACCGCCATCCTCGCGTGCGATCTGCGCAAAGGAGAGCACCCGCTCCATATGGGGGGCAGAGGCAAGAGGGCCCAGTTCGGTTGCATCATCCAGCGGGTCGCCAACCTTGATGCGTGCGGCACGGGCAGCGAATTCTTCCGTGAAGTCGTCAAAGACAGACCGCTCAACCAGAATGCGCGAGCCTGCCAGACACTGCTGACCGTTATTGGAGAAGATGCCCTGCAAGGCCCCGTCCAACGCACGGTCCTGATCGGCAGAGGCAAAGATGATGTTCGCGGACTTGCCGCCCAGTTCCATCGTGGTTGGGGTCAGGTTCCGGCCTGCGGCTGACATGATCGTGCGGCCCGTTTCAGTGCCGCCGGTGAAACTGACCAGATCGACCCCTTCGTGGGCCACAAGGGCGGCCCCCGTGACCGGTCCGCGTCCGTTCACAAGATTCAAAACCCCCTCCGGCAGTTCGGCTTGCAGCAATTCAACCACGCGGGCCAACGCCAATGGTGTCTGTTCGGAGGGTTTCAGCACGCAGGTATTGCCAAAGGCCAAAGCCGCGGCAATTTTCATTGTGGCCAGTGCGACAGGCGCGTTCCAAGGGGCAATCAAGGCGGCGACGCCCACGGGCCTGCGGGTGACGGTTGTGACGTAGTTTTCAGTCTGGGTGTAGGTCTGACCAGCGGACTGGCTGATAAATTCAGCGAAGAAACGAAAGTTATAGGCCGCGCGCACCATATGGCGGGATTTGAGTTCGCGCAGGACCAGACCCGTCGCGGCACACTCAAGGCGGGCAAGCTCATCGATATTTTCGAGGATCGCTTTGCGACATGCTTCAAGAACGGCCATGCGTTTTTCGGTGCCAAGCGCGGGCCATGGGCCTGTGTCAAAGGCAGCGCGGGCATTGGCCACGGCAAGGGCAACGGCATCTGCGTCGTCTTCGACCAACGTCGAGATTTGTGCGCCAGTCGCAGGGTAGTAGACCGGCAGCTCCCTCCCGCCGCCCCGCGTGGGCCCTGCGCCGGAAAGCCCCGTCACCCGTGACGGCGGCGTGATCGGCAATTCAAAACGCATGGAGGCGGCCTGCCACCGCGACAGGGAGGGGGTGCAGTGCTGTCATACAATCCGCGCCGCGCGTTCCAGCCCGTCGATCATCGAAGACTTGCGGAGAAAGGCACGCGCGCGCACCGGATCACGGGCGATGTCTTGCAAATCCTTAAGCTGTGCTGCGCGCTTTGCGGGATCATTTGTAATCATGCGACTGCGGTTCTCATCGGCTTGCGCCACGATGTCTTCGCGCGCGATGGTGCGCCGCTGACGCTCGTAAAGGTCCAGAAGGTCGGGGTGTGCCCCTTGGCTGACCGCAACCAGCTTGTCGGCCAGTGACCACGCATCATGGATGCCGCCGTTCATGCCCATACCGCCTTTGGGCGAATTGAGATGCGCCGCATCACCGGCAAGGAACAACCGTCCATTGCGGTAGCTGTTGGCCACGCGACGGTGCACACGGTAGGCACGGCGTTCAAGAATTTCGATATCCGGTGCGTCGGGAATGACGGCTTTGATCTGGGCCTGAATGGCGCTGTCGGAGAGCGCGTCATCCGGGCTTTGTCCTGGCTGCGGATGCAAAGAGACACGCCACACATCCGCCAGCCGCAAAAGCGAAAACGTGCCTTCGGGTTTCCAGATGTAATTCACGCCGGACAATCCTTCGAGATGATCGTCGAAGGGAAAGCGCGTGGTCACAAGGATGGTGGTTTCAGGGTAGGTGCTGCCATCAAATGTCGCCCCCATCGCACGCCGCACCAGACTGCGCGCCCCGTCACACCCTACCAGATAGGCGCCGTGGTGCGTGCTGCCGTCTTGCAGGCTAAGGGCCACGCCATCCGATTGCTGGCTTATCCCGACAGCAGATTTTCCGAAATGGGCGGTACCTGCAGGAAGGCGTTGCAACAGCGCGCGGCTAAGCTCTGCCTGACGGCACTGAAGCCGGAAAGGGTGGTGGGTATCCTCTGCGAGTGTTGTCAGATCAAAGCGCGCACGCGCGCCTGTCGACAACATCCTCACCTGCCATTCTGGCGTAATCTTGCCCTTCTCTATCAGGACTTTGGTGATGCCCGAGGCCGCAAACATGTCCAGTGTGGGTGGATGAAAGGTTGAGGCGCGCAGTTGATCGGGCACTTCGGCTTCGGCTTCGAAAAGCTGGACTGGCAGTCCCGCTTCGGCAAGTCGCCATGCAAGTGTCAGGCCTACAGGGCCGCCTCCGATGATCAGTACAGGTGCATCTTGCGTGTTCAATAGAGTTTCTTCCGCAGCTGGTTGGATGGTAGCCGCTTTGGTCGATTTGGCAAGCCTGTTGGAGGCGGCGTGCCTGTTCGCGTGCCTCTGTCCTTTGCCGGATTTTGGGTAGCGGCGGTGGTGCGGTGGGCGAGCAATCGCCTCAGTATCCGCGGGACGGGTCGACCACGTTCATCAGCGGCGCGCCCGCTTTCCAATGCGCGAGGTTCTTCAAAAACAGCGCAAAGGAGGCGTCTTCCCACCCTTCATGGACCGAAGAACAATGCGGCGAAACCAGTACATTCGGCATCTCCCAGAACGGGCTTGGGGCGGGCAGTGGCTCGACCTCGAACACGTCCAGCACCGCAGCGGCAAGCCCGCCGTTTTGCAAGGCATGGGCCAATGCGGTTTGATCAACCACGCCGCCCCGCGAGACATCGGCAAGGATCGCCGCAGGTTTCATTTTTGCTATCTCTGCGGCGCCGATCAGGCCCTTGGTTGCCGCTGTCAGTGGGGTCGAGACCGCGATGAAGTCCGCCTCTGGCAGCAGCGCAGCCAAGTCCGTGGCCGCCCCCACATGATCAATGTCCTCCATTGGCTGAGGGCGTGCGCGGGTGCCAAGAACCCGCATCCCCAAGGCTTTTGCGCGCTGGGCAAGCGCACGGCCTGTGTGCCCCAGCCCGACGACAAGCAACGTCTGCCCTTTCAGCGGGCGCACCTGTCTCGCATGCCATGCTTTGCTGCGTTGGTCCGCTTTCAGGCCCGGCACGTCCAGCGTGAAGTGCAAAAAGCCGCCCAGAATATACTCCGCCATCATGTCAGCGGCGACACCTGCGGCATTGGTGACGGTCACGCGGGTCGGGTCCCACCTGCCGAAATGGTCCGTGCCTGCGCCTCCGTTGGCGATCCAGCGCGGGCCGTCCTCTCCGAAAAGCGCATCGCGGGGGTATCCCTCAGAACCGTCAAAGCGCACCGCATAGACAACGTCAGGGCGGTGGGCCTCCAGCATCGCGGGCAGGGTGTCATATGAATTGCATTCAAAGCACGCGACATTCTCAAACCTCGCGCGCAAAGTAGCGGCCATGCCGGCGGTCTGGTCGTTATGCAGCAGGACGCGAAGTGGCTTCATCGCGGGCCCCTCCGGTCAGACAGAAGACGGCCAAAGCCCTCCAAAGGGTCGGGCATCTGCATCAGACACAGCGCTTCGAACATCATCGCCTGATTGGAGGTAATCACGGGTTTGCCCAATTCTGCCTCCAGATTGGAGATGGTCTCCACGCTGCGCATGTCGGTGCACGACAGCACGATGGCTTGCGCCTCTGGATGGTTGGCACGCCGCCCCAAGGCAGCCACATCCTGCGGTGTCAGTGCGCCTTGGCCGTCATTATCAAGCGTGCCTTCCACATCTGCGCGCTGCACTGTGGTCACGCCCATTTCACCTAGAAAACGGATGGCCATGTCATTGATTGCAGGCACGTAAGGCGAGGCAAAGCCGATGCGCGTCACGCCCAGATGGCGCAAGGCATGCACCAATGCGCCGGCAGCCGTGACCGTCGCCGCCCCGCTTTGCGCCTTGATCGCGGCGGCGAGTGTTCGGTCAAACGCAGGTCCATGTGTCAGCGTCGCAGAGGTGCAGCCGTAAAAGACCACGTCCGGTTTCACTGCCATCAACATCGCAAGTGGCGCGTCGATGTCAGTGGCGCCCATCGCGTGCATCTGGTCTGCGTCGGGGATTTCGTCTGCGTCATAGCCCCCCATGCGGGCCATATGCAGCGATACACCTTCGGGGCGCATCATCGCCATGTCCGGCTCAAGATTGGTATTGGTGAAGGGTACCAGAACGCCAAAGCGCGCGCGGCCACGGGAAGGTGTCATCTGCGGTCTCCGTAAAAGGTCCTGGCCGCGTCTTCGGAGACGAGACCTTGGGTAATGTCATGCCTCAGTGCCGCCCTGTCGCGATCCTGAGGCGGGCCAAAGCCGCCACCGCCGGGGGTTTCCAGCGTCAGGGTCTCTCCTGCCTTGACGCGGAATTCGCCCTTGCCGGGCAGGGTGCGATCGCCACAGGTGATCCGGCCAGCCGCCCCATCAAGGCCGCCGTGCCGTCCTTTGGCAGGATTGTTCACACGCTCGACCGACAAAAACAGCATCAGGTCTTGCGGCTGTGCGGCGGTCAGTTCGATGTGCTGGCCAAGGCCGCCGCGCGTGGTGCCCGCACCGCCTGAATCCACCCGCAACTCGCGCTTGGAAATGATCACGGGCGCGGTGGCTTCTGTTGTCTCTACCTGAGAGCCCCAGACCCCCGACGGGAACGCGGTGGCCGACAGACCGTCAAGCGTTGGCCGCGCACCCGTGCCGCCGTTGAAGACCAGTTCCAAGGCGAATTGTGTATCCCCTTTTGTGGCCGCGTCGGCCGTGTGGCGCAGGGGCAGGTCGTACATGCACGAGGCCCCCTCTGCAGGTACCTGATCGGGCACTGCCTGGGCCAGACAG
The DNA here is from genome assembly GCA_937923365.1 of uncultured Sulfitobacter sp. GTDB lineage: Bacteria > Pseudomonadota > Alphaproteobacteria > Rhodobacterales > Rhodobacteraceae > Sulfitobacter. Next base: position 4,658 of record CALAIJ010000037.1, on the reverse strand, counting down.
CCGTAGACCAGATCGGGGGTCATCTGGCCCAACGTGTGGCGCATCGCGACAGGAGCAGGGGACTGGGCGTTCAGAATGCAGCCTTCGGGGCCGGTCACACGGAAAGGCGCAAGGGAGCCTGCGTTGTTGGGAATGTCCGGCCCGATGATGCATCGCAGGGCAAAGACGGCATAGGCGGTCGCGTAGTTCAGCGGGACATTGATGCCTTTTTCGACACAGCGGGCGGTGCCTGTGAAATCCAGCAGCAGATGATCCTCTGCGATGGTCAGGGCTGCGTGCAGGTCGATGGGGGCGTCGTAGCCGTCCACGGTCAGCACATTGTGAAACGTCCCCTTGGGCAGGGCTGCAATTGCTTCTTGTGTGCCGCGGGCAGAGGTATCGATGATGTAATCTGCCAAGGTGTCCAGATCGTTGATGGCAAACTCGGTCATCATCCGGGCCAGCCGCGTCGCCCCCGCCTCGCAGCAGGCGATCAGGGCGTAGATGTCGCCTTCGTTGGCAACAGGCTCTCTGGAGTTGGCCTTCACGATCTCCATCAGCAAGGTGTTGATCTCGCCGCTCTCGACCAGCTTACAGGGCGGGATCAGCAGCCCTTCGTCGTAGATATCCGCGCCTTCAGGGCCCATCCCCAAGCCGCCAAGATCGACCAGATGCGAGGTACAAGCGGTAAAGCCAATGACGCGGCCTGCGTGAAACACCGGCATCATCAGCAGAAAATCGTTCAGGTGTCCTGACGCGATCCAAGGATCGTTGGTCATATAGATGTCGCCCGATTGCATGGCGTCAGCGGGAAACCGAGCACAAAGCGTTTTGACGGCTTCGGCCATGGTGTTGATATGGCCCGGTGTGCCGGTCACTGCCTGCGCTAACATACGCCCACGTATGTCAAAGATGCCCGCAGAGATGTCGCCGCATTCGCGCACGATGGGGCTGAAGGCCGCGCGGATCAGCGCTTGGCCTTGTTCCTCGACAACGGCAAGCAGGCGGTTCCACATGACTTGCAGACGGGTGCGGGAGAGGGTCATGACAATGCCTCCGAGTTTTGATCCAGCCAGATATTACCGCGTGCATCCAGCGTGGCGGTGAAATCGGCGCTGACAAAGGTGGTCGTTTGAGGTTCGGTAATCAAAGCGGGTCCTGAGATCTGCGCCCCCGTAGTTAATGCGTCGCGATCAATCACCGCCGCTTTGCGCCATGCACCCGTTACTTCGCATAAAATGTCACGCTTTTCCAATGAGTTGCAGTCGGTTGTGCCCGATTGTGGATTGGCCGCGCTGAGTGCCGGAGAGGGCGCAGAGACGGATACCGCCCAATTCAGCACCTCTATTTTCATGCCGGGGACGGTGCGGCTGAACTGGCGGCTGTACTCTGCCTCGAACCCTGTGCGCAGGTCTTGGATGTCCGAAGGTGTCAACGGGCGATCCGGCAAGGGGATTTCAATTTCATGACCTTGCCCGTGATAGCGCATGAAGGCCAATCTGCGCTGGCTGAGTGTTTCACCCGGTGCGCCTGCGCGGACAACGCCTTCGGCTTCTTGTGCCATCGCGTCAAAGAACCTGTTCAGATCGTCCACATCCAAGGCGTCCAATGTGGTGTAGCGCGACCGTATGATCTCAAACGATACGGGGGCGTATAGAAACCCGACGGCAGAGCCGACACCGGGGTCGCGGGGCACCAGAATGCGGGAAATGCCGGCCCGTCGTGCGACACGTGTGGCATGCAGGGGACCGTTGCCACCAAAGGCGATCATCAACCGCGTGCCAAGGTCCTTTCCGGATTCCACGGCGTGCATTCTGCCCGCGCTTGCCATGCTCTCGGTAACGATATCGCTGACGCCCTGCGCGGCTTCGGCCACGTCCAAGGACAAGGCCGCGCCCACGTTGCGACGCACTGCATCTTCGGCGGCTGTGCGGTCAATCGCCAGCCTGCCTTCGGCAAAGCGCCCTTCGTCAATAAGTCCCTGTGCGACGTCCGCATCTGTGACTGTAGGCTCTGTCCCGCCTTTGCCAAAGGCTGCGGGACCGGGCTCTGACCCCGCACTTTTGGGGCCAACGGTGATCCGTCCCAAGCGATCTACCGCAGCGATGGAGCCGCCGCCCGCGCCTATCTCGATCATCTCGATCACAGGGATGCGCACGGGCATGCCAGAGCCTTTGACAAAGCGTTCGGCGCGCCCGATTTCGAACTTTCGCGCAGTTTGGGCGCGGAAGTTGTCAATCAGGCACAGCTTGGCCGTCGTGCCGCCCATGTCGAAGGAAAGCACATCGCGTGAATCCGTTTCACGGGCCAGTCGCGCGGCAAGGATCGCACCGCCAGCGGGGCCGGATTCGACCAGACGGATCGGCAGGTGCGCGGCGGTGTCCAGCGTCGTCATGCCCCCCCCTGCGGTCATCATCAGGATCGGGCAGTTCAGGCCTTCTGCGCTAAAAAGTGACTTTAGATCAGTAAGATACCTTGCCATCAGTGGCTGGATGTACGCATTTGCGATGGTCGTGCAAAGGCGATCAAATTCACGCGCCTCGGGGCTGACTTCGTGACTGACAGAGACCACCAGTTCAGGCAGCGCCGCGGTCAGTAGATCGCGCAGGCGGCGTTCATGCGCGGGATTGGCGTAGGCGTGCAGCAGGCAGATGGCGACAGCATCAACGTCCGCGTCTTTCAATGCGCTCACCATTGCGGGCAGGGCGGTTTCGTCCAAAGGTGTCAGTTCATGTCCCGCGACGTCCATACGCCCGCGTATCGTGAAGGCGCGTGCGCGTGGAACGATCAGGTCAGGCTTTTCCAGATTGATGGCATATTGGCTGTAGCGGCGCTCATACGCGATCTCGAGAATGTCGCGGAAGCCTTCGTTGGTGATGCTGGCCACCCGCGCACCGCGCCGTTCGATCAATGCATTTGTGGCGAGCGTGGTGCCGTGCACAAAGCCTGTAATCTCGCGCCAGGTTTTGCCGCTGCTTTGCAGCACGTATTGCGCCCCTTGCAGCGCGCCAAGAGCGGGTTGATCCGGTGTTGTCGGCGTTTTTGTCGTCGCCAGCACGGTATGGGTGGCGTCCATCAAAACGGTGTCGGTGAAGGTGCCACCAATATCGATGGCCAAGCGGAGTTGGGGTGTCTGATGCATAAGAGCCGTCTTTGAAAGAGGGAAAAGGCGCGGGTATGCAGCCCTGTCAGATCACAAGATCACAGCCAGTCGCGCGGCGCGACATCGGGTCTTTCATTGGCATGTGCACGTTGGCCTCTCCTAGACGTGAAGAAACATTGCGCGTGCTGCCTGCGTTGCGTCAAGAAAATTCAACCAAAGTCTGTCGGCCAAGGCCCTGCAGAGGGGCCCGCATCCAGCCGTGAGATATGATCCGCCGGGCCGCGCGGGAAATAGTCGCGCACCAATGGATCGTGGCCCGGCACCAGTAGGCCCGGTGCGCTGGCCAGACGTTCAAGTGTTTCAAAGCCGTCCAACATGTCCTGTAGGTCCACGACGATGGGGAAAGGTTTGCGGGCGGTGATGTTTTCGTAGAAATGGGCCGCGTCCGAGGCAAGAACCATCCAGCCCGATTGTGTCATCACCCGTACGGCCTGTAAGCCCCGCGAGTGGCCGCCGATGCGGTGTACGGTCACGCCTTCGGCAACTTGCGCATCGCCATCATGGAACTGGACCTTGCCGGAGTAGAGCCGCTTGATCGCCTCGCAGACATGATCGGCCGTAAAGGGCATCTTTAAGGTGTCGTGACACATACAGGGGCCGGTGGCATAGGCCATCTCGGCTGCTTGCAGGTGCAGGCGGGCGTTGGGAAAGTGGTGCAATCCGCCCGCATGGTCATAGTGCAGATGTGTGACGATCAGCTCTGTCACGCTTTGCGGTGTGACCCCCAAGGGCGCCAGCGCCGCAGCGGGGTTCATCAGGATGGGGCGGCCGCGGGCTTTGGCTTCGTCTTCGTCATAGCCGGTGTCCACCAGAATGGTTCGGTCGCCAGAGTGCAGCACCCACATGAAATAGTCCATCGGATGGGGCGCATCGTGGGCGGCATCAAACAGAAAGCTGTCAGCCCGCGTGCGCGCATTCCGGTCCGCATATTTGACCGCGTAAACCTGCCACTGGCGCATTGGGGAACCTCATCCGTATATCACAATGGCGTTCAGCGGACACCGCAGGGCGGGCCATGTCAAAGGAAATCAGAAGGACAGGCTTTGAACCGCAGCGCCAAATAACGCATACTTTAATGTATACATTAATTGCAGTATGTGGCAATGCTGGATATGTGAACTCAGGAAGGGACACCCATGGGCAAGACTTTTCAAATTGCGGTTTTCAACGGTGACGGGATCGGACCCGAGATCATGGCCCCCACTATTGAACTGTTGTCGCAGTTGGCAGCAGCGTCGCCCGACTATGACCTGACGTTTACCGACGCGCCTGCCGGCGCTGCACACTACCGCAAGACCGGTGTGTCCCTGCCCGACACCTCCATGCAGACCGCGCGGGACGCAGATGCCATTTTGCTGTCCGCGATGGGACTGCCGGATGTGCGCTATCCCGATGGCACCGAAATCTCTCCGCAGATTGAGCTACGCAAGTCTTTGGATTTGTTTGCAGGCGTGCGGCCTGTCACTGTGCGCAAGGGGCAAAACACGCCGCTCAGGATGCCTGCGGACAAGGAAAT
>CALAIJ010000036.1 GCA_937923365.1 uncultured Sulfitobacter sp. | reverse complement strand
GGATATGGTCCTGGACGCCTTGACGGGCTTCATGGCCGCGCAAGACAAAGCGGGACGCCTGACCGCACCCGAGCCTGATCTGGCCGCGCAGGATTTCTGGGGCCTGATCCTGTCGGGGCCCCGCAATCAGGCATTGCACAGGCCGGACAAGCTGCCAGATGCGGACCAGATAACGCGTTCTGTGCACAACGGGCTGCGGGTTTTCCTGCGCGCCTATGCCTGTGACCCCGATACGGACTTGCAGCGCCTTGAAGCCGTGCTCGGGACAGTCAGACAGTAGCCGCCAAGCTTGCAGTTTTCCCGATCCCCTTGCAGGGTGGGACCATGACAAAAAACATCCTTTTCATCATGTGTGACCAGCTACGCTACGACTATCTGGGCTGCACGGGCCATCCCACGATCAAGACGCCAAACATTGACCGTCTTGCCGCCAGAGGTGTGCAGTTTGACCAGACCTACGTGCAGTCGCCCATCTGTGGCCCCAGCCGGATGAGCACCTATACGGGGCGCTACGTGCGCAGCCACGGGTCTACCTACAACGGCTTTCCCTTGCGCGTTGGAGAGTTGAACATCGGCCATCATCTGAACCCCTTGGGGCTGCGCACAGTGCTTTGCGGCAAGACCCATGTCGCAGCGGATCGGGACGGCATGACGCGTCTGGGCATTGATCCGGGTAGCGATCCGGGGGCCACGTTAGGGCAAGGCGGTTTCGAGGTCTGGGACAGGATGGACGGTGTCCACCCGCCCAAGAACCCCAAGAAACCGACGCATTATAACGACTACCTCAACCAGATGGGCTATCCTGGCGATGACCCTTGGGCGCATTGGGCCAATGCTTTCGAGGGGGAGGACGGCGCGGAAATCTCCGGCTGGTTGATGCAGCATGCGGGCCGTCCTGCCCGCGTCAAGGCAGAGCACTCAGAGACCGCTTATACTGTCGACCGCAGCCGTGCATTCATCGAAGGGGCAGGGGACGATCCGTGGTGCCTGCACCTAAGCCTGATCAAGCCGCATTGGCCCTATGTTGTGCCCGCGCCATACAATGACATGTACGGGGCGGATGACGTAATCCCCGTGCAACGCACGGACGCCGAGCAGGTCGACCCCCATCCCGTCTACGGCGCGTTCCAGAAACATCTGCCGGGGCGCACGTTCTCTCGTGACGGTGTGCGCGAAACAGTCATTCCCACCTATATGGGGTTGATTACCCAGATCGACGACGAGATCGGCAAGCTGGTTGACTGGCTGGAGGAAACAGGCCGCGACCGCGACACGGTGATCGTGTTTACCTCGGATCATGGCGATTATCTGGGCGATCACTGGCTTGGGGAAAAGTCGCTGTTCCACGATGCCTCTGCCCGCGTGCCACTGATTATCGTTGATCCCAGTGAACGCGCTGACGTCACGCGTGGCACCAAAAACGGGGCGTTGGTCGAAGCGATTGACCTGATCCCTACGTTTGTGGAAATCGCAGGGGGTGAAGTCGCCAGCCATGTTCTGGAAGGGCGCTCTCTCTTGCCGTTCCTGCACGGCGAGACGCCTGATGGCTGGCGCAAGGTTGTGATCAGTGAACTGGATTATTCCTTCGCACCTGCGCGATTGACGCTGGACCAACCTATCGCTGATTGCCGCATGACCATGGTCTATGACGGGCGCTGGAAGATGATCCGTGCCGAAGGGTTTGCGCCGATGTTGTTTGACCTGCACGCTGATCCGCATGAACTGGTCGACCGGGGCACGGACCCTGCGCACAAGGACCAAATCGCGCGTCTGACAGAGCATCTGTTGTCATGGGCAACGGCGCACCACAGCCGCATCACCCGCAGCGATGCGCAAATCGCTGCTGCGCACGGGTTGGACGACAAGGTGGGCGTGTTGATCGGCTATTGGGACGAGGCGGATCTAGAGGCCGAGGGCGTCTCGCTCTGACCTTTCAGGGGAAGGGCATATCGGCACCTGTGCGGCGCAGGCACGCAGGCTCAAAGATGACCACGTGTGACAGATCATGGCGGGTGCGGCAGGGGTAGATCATCGCCTGTGCGCCCGCTGCGCGTGCAGCGTCCGAGAACGCCCATGTCGGAGACACCGCACCGCCTGCGCGGATGTCTTGCCAGACGATCGCCAGATCGCGGTTGCCCCTGTGATCGACCACGCGCGTGGCCGTCAGATGCATCGGCACCATTACCCGCGCAATGCCGTCCCCAAGATAGCGTTGCATCGCGACACCAGCACCTGTCGCCGTGAGCGACGCATAGGTCGCTGTCTGATCCCCATGATGAAACCGACCCTCTGGCGCCCGCGCCGGAGCGGCAGGCGTCCCGGAATAAATCGCAGGCACCAGCCTCCACACGGGCTGGTCAAAGGCGATCAGAGGCATATCCGTTACAGTTTGACCCAGCCCTCGGGCGGCTCCTTGCCGGGGTGCAGGGTGCCGCACTCGGGGCAGGTGCGCTGTTCGTCCGAGGCATAAAAAGCCTCGTAGACCGGCGGCAAATCATCAACGATGGATTTCAATTGCATCTCTGCGCGGTGCACGCGGGCATTACAGTCAAAGCAATACCATTCGATCGCATCCAGTTCGCCCGTCTGGCGCTTGGGCTCGATGACCAACCCGATGGAGCCTTCTTGCGGGCGTTGTGGTGAATGCCGCACGTGCGGCGGCAGCAGGAAAATCTCGCCTTCGCGGATCGGAACGTCATAGAATTCCTCTCCATCGTAGAGCTTGAGCAGCATGTCGCCCTCAAGCTGGTAGAAAAACTCCTCCACCGGATCGTCATGATAATCGGTACGCTTGTTGGGCCCGCCCACGACAGTGACCATCAGGTCGGCGTCTTCGAACACCTTTTTGTTGCCCACAGGGGGCTTCAACAGATGTCGGTGTTCGTCGATCCATTTCTTGAAATTGAAGGCGGCCAGTTTCGACATGGGGTGTCTCCTTGCACGATATGCGTGGACCCAGATTGGGCCGCAGCGACGGGCGGGTCAACCGAATTACATGCACTTGCAAATATGCGGCATGCCCGCGAAACTCGTGAAGGCAAAGGAGACCGCAATGAAGTACACCAAGTCAGAGGCGAAGGATTTTGCCCGCGAGAACATGCGTGGCATCTGGGCCGCGGCACTCAATCCGTTTCACGCGGACGGCGCCTTTGACGAGGCAGGCCTGCGCGCCAACATGCGTCACTGGATCGATGACCTGGGCATTGCGGGGCTGTTCATTGCCGGCAAACAGGGCGAGTTCTGGGCCATGTCGCTGGAAGAGCGTAAGCGCAACATGGAGATTGCGGTGGACGAATGTGGCCAGACCGCGGCCACCATCATGTCCGCGTCGGATCAGAACGTGGATACCACATTGA
>CALAIJ010000035.1 GCA_937923365.1 uncultured Sulfitobacter sp. | reverse complement strand
CTGGCGGGCCGCATGGGCGCCCAGCGCGACCGTCTGTTTCTGGTGGGGGGCTCCTGGCGGGCAATTGCGCGTATCGACATGTTGCGGCGTGGCTATCCCCTGCACGTGCTGCATGAATACCGCATGACCCGCGCGTCGGTTTCAGAGACGGTGAAATACATCAAGGCCCACGACAACGAGGAGTTGCGCCAGCTTGCAGGCGTGTCATCGTCGCGCATGTCGCTGGTGCCCTACGCGGCAGAGGTGTTGAGCCGTCTGGTCAAGACCTTCAAGCCCAAGGATATCGCCATCTCCAGCTATGGCATCCGCGAAGGCATGCTGTACGAGCAGATGCCGCAACGCCTGCGCGACCGCGATCCCCTGATCGAAGCCTGCCGCTTTGCCGAAAACAAGGACGCGCGGATGCCGGGGTTCGGCAAGCGGCTGAACGCGTTCATCGCCCCTTTGTACAAATCCAGCCCCGGCCCGCGCAAACGTCTGGTCAAGGCTGCCTGCCTGCTGCACGACGTCAGCTGGCGTGCGCACCCCGACTATCGCGCCGAAGTCTGTTTTGACAACGCCACCCGCGCCAATCTGGGCGGGCTCAAACATTCCGAACGGATTTTCCTCGGGCTGGCCCTGTTACACCGGTACTCCAACAAACGCGAGAATACGCGCTTTGAGGACCTCTACGAGATGGTGGACGAAGGCACCCGCAAGGATGCGGAAACCCTTGGCAAAGCCCTGCGCTTTGGCGCGATGCTGTGGATGGGCGAGCATGAAGAAACCGGCGAACTGCGTTGGTTTCCCAAGAAAAAACGTCTTGAGCTGTGGCTAACGCCAGGCATGATCCCGCTGTTTGGCGAAGTGGCCGAGGCGCGCCTGAACTCGCTTGCAAATTCGCTGGAGGCCGAAGTCGCCGTGAAAATCCACAAAAAGACCGGCCGCTGACTGCCGGGCGCCTGCTTTTTCTGGCCAGAATATTCCCGGGATGTGTGAAGGGCAGCGCCCTTCACCGGTGCGCGCCCTTGCGCGCCGCTTAGAGGTCGATCTGGGGCGCGGGCTCTGTCAGGGTCTCCGGTTTTACCAGCGGGTGGTCCGGCTTGCGGCGGATGATAATATCCCCGTTGGGCAACATTTCAGGCGCCTGGTACGCGGTCCAGTCTTCGACTTGATCGAGAATCTCGGCCAGTTTGGGGCCCATTTCATCGGCAAAGAGCTTGAGTGCGGGGCCCATCTGGTCAGCAAGCCCCTCGAATTCTTCGATCGCGGGCTCCATCTCTTTGAGGATGCCTTCCATGAACATTTGCGCGCCGCGTTCCATCAAGGACAGACCGCGGTCCTCTTGTGCGGCGACAGGTGCCGCGAGACAGATAAGGGCGACAAGCGGGGCAAGTATCTTTTTCATAGCCCCAATATAGGGGCGAAACACCGGATTTGCCAATCAGATGTCCAGATCGATGGTCACGGGGAAGTGGTCCGAGGCCGTGACAAGCGCATCGCGCAGCGCGGCATTCTGCCAGCATTCGGGATCATCCAGCGGGTGCCATATCCGCCATTGCGCATCTTTGGCCCGAATATCCGGCGTGACCATGATGTAGTCCAGCAGCGCCTGCAGATAGCGTTTTTTCTGCCGTATCCAGAACCGCGCAGAGGTGGGTACGGCGGCCAGATTGCGGCTTAGCGCCTGTCTGGCGTGGGGATCGAACAGCCCCGCATCACCCTGCCCCAGCACAATCTCGACCGAGGAGCGGCCAAAGAGGCTTTCGAACTCATCCAGGCCCGGGCCGTCGTTCATGTCCCCCATCACCATCAGCGGCATGCCGGCGGCCAGATGCGCATCGATGCGGGCGCGCAGCCAGATGGCTTGCGCCAGTTGTTTGCGGCGATTGGCGATGCCAAAGCTCAGCACTTCGGCGTCATTGCGCGCGCCGTGCGGGGCCTTGGATTTCAGATGCGCGCCGATCAGATGGAACATGAAACCGGACTTCGTGGTCACGTCCAGCTCAAGCGGCGGCTTGGAGAACACCACAAGGTCTTCGGAGGCATCAATATCCAGATCAATCCGCAAGGCACTGTCAAAGCGCGGCGCGCCCTTTGCCCCTTCGGGTCCCGCTGGTGTCCCTTGGGGGGCGTGTTCGACGGTCAGTTTGGCCGGATCATAAAGCAGCGCAATCTCTTGCTGGGTATCGTTGGAAAACCCCATCACCGCATGGGAGGCGCGCAGATCAAAACGTTCTGCAAACCGCTCAAGTGACTGCACGGTTGAGCGCGTCTTGCCCTGATCCGGCGCTTCGATAATCATCACAGCATCCGCATCCAGCGCCTGAAACACCACACCCAACGCCGCCGTCTGCTGCGCCCGTGTCACACCGTGTCGCGCCGACCATCCGCCATCGTCATGCAATGTGTTGTCATCGTCAAAAAGGCTGGAAAACCATTCGACATTGTAAGTTGCAAGGCGCATCAAGCGGCCTTGCCCTGCAGCGTTTCCCATGCGCGGTTAATGTCGATCATGCGTTTTTCCGCCATCTTGACCGCTTCTTCGGGCAGGCCACGTGCCACCAGTGCATCGGGGTGATTGGCCCGCACCAGCTTGCGCCAAGCGGCGCGGGCGTCCTCCAGTGTGGCGTCGGGCGGGATGCCCAGAACCATGTAGGGCAAGGGCGTCGCATCCGGCACAAAGCGCATCTTGAGAGCGGCAAATTCCTGTTCGGGCAGGTCGAAAATCTGCGCCACTTCCTCAAGAAAAGCGTTCTCATTGGGGTGGTAGACCCCGTCGGCCATAGCGATGTGGAACAGCCCCTCGATCAGGTCGTGCAACATTTCGGGCTGGCCGCTGAACATCGCAGCGATCCGGCGAGCGTAGTCCTCGAACCCAGTGACGTCCTGACGCGCAAGATTGAACACCCGCGCGGCCCCCGCGGTGTCAGCATCCGCGATCCGGAATACTTCGCGAAAGGCCGTCACCTCATCACGGGTCACATGCCCGTCCGCCTTGGCCATCTTGGCGCCCAGCGCGATCACAGCGATGGTAAAGGCAACCGACCGTTCCGGCGGGCTGCGCAATTTGTCAAAGACGGCCGACAGCCCCTCACCAGAAGTGAGCGCAGAAAGGGCGTCAGAGATGCGGGACCAGATCGACATGGGCGTCACCTTACTGCGTGGTGCGGGGGAAGTCAGGCCGCTGAAACGGTTTTCTGCATCAAAATCAGGTCAAGCCACTGATCCGCCTTTCGCCCCACCTCTGGCATGCGTGCCGTCTCCACAAAGCCGCGGGCTGCATGAAAGGCCATTGCGTTTGGATTGGCGGACGAAATCCCCGCGACAAGCACATGCGCGCCCTTTGCCGCCGCCCCTGTTTCGAGCACGTCCATCAATGCAGTGCCCGTGCCGGAACGGTGCGCGGATGGCGCGACAATGACGGTATGCTCCACAGTTGCCGCATACCCGGGGCCTGACCGAAAGGACCCGAATGTCGCAAAGCCTTTGATCTGCGGGGCTTCTGCGATCCAGAAAGCGCCTGCTCTGGTGCGGATCAAATCAACGATTTCCGGAACCGTTTTTTCGATTGTGGTGAAAGTGGCCAAGGTGTCGCGGATCATTGCATTCCACAGCGCCGTGATCGCCGCGGCATCCGATGCTTTCGCGGACCGGATGCGGGTCATAGCGCGCGGGGGCCGTTTGGCGTGTCAAACGCCGCCTGCAAACCTGCCGGCCCTGTGGTGAATGTGACGCGGGCGTCCGCCAGATGCGGGGCCAGCATTGCCTGCAACGCCTCAGCATCCGGATGATGGACCGTCAGCGATGTCAGCGCACAGCCCGACGCGGCCAGCATGGCGGAGGGGTGCAAATCGCCCTCCCACTGGATCAACGCGGGCGCGCAATTGTCAAATGGCAGAAACCCTGCCTCCGGCACCGCCATACGCCAGCGCAAATCGCCACGTGTGACGGAAATCGCCGTGCCGAACCCCTTTGGCAAGGCGGCCAATGTGGCATCAATGTCGGTGCAGCTGCAAATCCAGTTCGTCAACCGCGCAGGCCCGTCAAACTTGTCGATCCCGAACATGCGCGGACTGCCTTGGGCAGGTGCGTCCGGCATGACGGCAAGCGCTTCGAGGTAGAGCCCCTCCTCCAGCCCCAGCAGCCGGTTGTGGGTGTGAAAACGTGCGTGTTCGCCGCCCTGTTGCAATGGAACACCCAAAGCGGTCTCGGCATGGGCCGTGGCCTCGCTGAGGGTGCGTCCTGAAATGGCAATATGATCGAATTTCATGTGGCACCTTTAGGGAGTGTGAACGTCCGTTCAATGTATCGGTATATGTTCCCTTGTACCGCGCTACGATTGCGCCAGCCAGCCCTGTGATATCCGGGCATCTGGGAAACATTCTCTGGTGCACCCGATGGGCGGCCTTTTTGGGTGCGAAACGGCGTGTCGCCTACAGCGATGGACGTCATTATTGTGCGGAAAATTCAGCCCCTTACCTTCAATCGCGCGGCGGCCACGCCAATTGACAGGGGGCGCAATAGGCGCTGCAGGCCCCTCCTTTTTCTGGCTGAAACTCTTCCTCCAGAGGGGGTTTGGGGGAGACAGAAAGTCTCCCCCAAGTTGCTAAAGAAAACTACGTCCGCGCTTCGCGGATCAGTTTCAGAATGTCCTCTGCTGCGGCGGGGATGTTGGTGCCGGGGCCAAAGATCGCTTTGACGCCCGCGTCATAGAGGAACTGGTAGTCCTGCTGCGGAATGACACCGCCACAAATGACCAGAATGTCCCCTGCCCCTGCCGCCTCAAGCGCCTTGACCAGTTGCGGGGCAAGCGTTTTGTGACCCGCCGCCTGCGACGAAATCCCGATGACATGCACATCGTTGTCGACGGCATCCTGCGCCGCCTCGGCGGGTGTCTGGAACAGGGGTCCCACATCGACGTCAAAGCCGATGTCGGCAAAGGCGGTGGCGATGACCTTGGCCCCGCGGTCATGCCCGTCTTGTCCCATCTTGACGACCAGCATACGCGGGCGGCGGCCTTCTTCTTCAGCAAAAGTCTCGACCGATTTCTGGATGGCGGCAAACCCTGCGTCGCCTTCATAGGCGGCACCGTAGACGCCTGCGAGTGTCTTGACCTCGGCGCGGTGGCGCCCGAACTGCTTTTCCATTGCCATGCTGATTTCTCCTACTGAGGCGCGCGCTCGTGCGGCCTCCACGGCGGCTTCCAATAAGTTGCCCCCCTCGCCTGCCCGACGGGTAAGCTCTTCCAAAGCTGCAGTGCAGGCTTTGTCATCGCGGCTGCTGCGAATCTGCTCAAGCCGAGCGATCTGGCTGTCACGGACGGCCATGTTATCCACATTGAGGATGTCGATCTCATCCTCCGTCTCGCGGCGGTACTTGTTGACGCCCACGACCACTTCGGTCCCGCGGTCGATCTGCGCCTGACGGGTGGCTGCCGCCTCTTCGATCTTGAGCTTGGGCATGCCGGAGGCCACGGCCTTGGTCATGCCGCCCAGCTCTTCGACCTCTTCGATCAACTTCCATGCGGCTTCCGCCAGATCGTGGGTCAGCTTTTCGACGTAGTAGCTGCCAGCCAGCGGATCGACGACATTGGTGATCCCGGTTTCCTCTTGCAGGATCAACTGGGTGTTGCGCGCAATGCGGGCAGAGTTGTCCGTGGGCATGGCAATCGCCTCGTCAAAGCTGTTGGTGTGCAGCGACTGGGTACCGCCCAGAACAGCGCTCATCGCCTCGTAAGCGGTGCGGATGACGTTGTTGTAGGGGTCTTGTTCCTGCAAAGACACGCCGGAGGTCTGGCAATGGGT
>CALAIJ010000034.1 GCA_937923365.1 uncultured Sulfitobacter sp. | reverse complement strand
CCGTGGCCCCCATAAAAGTGCTTTTCCTTGGAGAACATGTGCATGCTCCCGCCTTTGCCTTTGGAATAGCCACCCTCACGGCCGGTCAGCTCAGCCATGACACCATTCGGGTCCATCCCACAGGCCAGCATATGGCCGTGGTCGCGGTAACTGGTGATGCGCTTGTCGCCTTCCTCGGCGGCGGCCTCAAGACCCACAACAACCGCTTCCTGCCCGATATAGAGGTGGCAGAAACCACCGATCAGACCCATGCCATAAAGCTGACCCGCCTTTTCCTCGAACCGCCTTATCAGCAGCATATCGCGGTAATACGCTTTGAGTTCATCCGCGGACACATTGCTTGTGTCAGCTTTGGGCGTCGCTTTCTTGGCAGCCATGGGCATCTCCTTCAACGGCGGGAAATATAGTTTAATGGTAAACTACACTATACGGCACTGTTGTCGCAAAGGGTAGGGGCAAATGCAACTGCTGCCCTTAAAGGAGAGCTAGTGTGCAAATGCGCGATGCCAAGGCATCAAAAAACGAAAGGGAAAGCGTTAGCGGATCACGATCTCGTCGGCGCGGACCATGCCCAATACGTCGCGGGCGCGCTCGTCCAGCAAATCAAGGTCCAGATAGTCGTCTGACAGGCGTTTGGTGAGGTTTTCCATCTGCGCCACTTCGGCGCGAACGGCGGCCAGTTGCACCCTCAAGTCCTGACTTTCGGCGACAATCTCTGCGCGGCGGAACAGGCCAAAGTCACCCTGCACAGCGGCAAAAGTGAAATAGAGGCTCAGCGCGAACGCGATCGCGAAAAACAACAATGTGCCGAATGCTGGACGTGCGGAGCGGTTCATCTGGTCTGCCTCAAATCGCCTCTTTATGGGCGTAAGCTGACTATGCCACAGGTGATTCGCCCTGTGAATCCCCTAAAGGCGGATGGGGCAGGTTTTATGCTGTCTGGGGTGGCAATTTTGCCTTGAACGCGCACCCGGCGGCCTGTCACCGGGTGCGCTTTGGATCATCGGGTCTGGTAGCGGTCCGCAAGACCGCCACTGATCCAGTCTTCCAGAGCTTGCGCTTGCAACTGGTCGCTGACACCGGCCCATGCTTTGGCCACCTCATCGCCGCGCGCTTCAAAGCGCCCTTCGACTTCTTCCTTCAGTGCGGTGGCCCCAATGTCGCCCGCGGCTTCCGCCAGCAAGGCATAATAGTAGGCGCGGGCGTAGGATCGTGGCGCGTCTGCCCCTGTGAAATGGGCCAGAGCCAAGCGGCGCAGGTTGCGTGGGTCGTCGCTGTCCCCAACCGCGTCCAGCGCGTCGCCTTCGTCGATCAGGTTATCCTGTTGCGCGCTGAGAACCTGCGTTGTGGTCATCTGGTTCTCAAGGCGGTCCATCAAGGACACGGCCGTGCTGATCCCGCCCTCTGCCGCGTTCAGGGCATAGACATAGGCCAGTTGCGGGTCACGGGCCTGCAAGGCGCGCGCGGTCAGCGCGGAGGCTTCGGCTTCGGTGTCGGGATTGTCCACAAGGCTTTCCATCAAACCGGGGACAAGGGCAGGGGTCTGGGGCACGCCTGTGCCGTCCAGAAGCGCACGGCCCAGTTCCAGCAAGCGTTCGGGGCTGAGGCTTGCAGGATCCGCAAGGGCGGCCAGATCGCCCGAGCTGAGGATGCGGGTGCGCGCCAGCGGTGTGGCCCGCGCCTCAAGTGCGAGGGCAGAAACCAACGCCTGTGGCTCCTTGTCGTAAATCTCCGGCTCGATCACGATGCCGGTGGCGGGCAGATTGGCCTCGATCGTGATCTCACCGGGATCGCTGACAAAATCCTCGACGCGGTCCATAAGCTGCGTGACAAAGTTCCGCTCGATTGCGGTCACAGCGCGCAACCCGTTGTCACTGAGAAACTGGGTGACGGCTTCGGTGCCGATGTCCTTGATCGTCGCGGGATCGCGGAAATTTGGGGGCAGAATGGCGGACACCGTGTTCCAGCCGCCCTGATCCTTCAGGCTGACCACAGCGCGCATCACGCGGAACGCAGGCTCTGACGGGCCAAAGCTGCCCATGCGGGGCAGGATCATCCCGCTGGCCGAGAAATCCAGCGAGGCAAAGTTGTTCATCGCCAAAGTGACGTCGGTCGAGGTTTCGCCCGTGGCATAGATATAGGCGGCGCGGATTTTGAACTGGTCCAGATCAATCTCGCGGATGCCTGCGGCGCGCAGGCCCATCGCCGCTTCGCGGGGCAGGCAGGCGGTATTGGCCTTGGCCCCGATCAGGTTGACGTTCATCTCGGAGGCAACCTCGAAAGGTTTGGCCACATCGGTGTTGATTACCGCACGGTCCACCGTAATCAGGCACTGCCGCGCTTGATCGTAAGGCAGCAAGGGCCGCACCTTGACCCCGGAAATGGAGACCGACCCGCGCATCAGGTCGGTGGAGAGGTATTCATACTCCAACTCCATCTGCGTGCGCAGGGCGGCAATCGCGGTATTGGCCAGAAATGTGCCGATGCGGTTGACGGAGAAGAATTCCTGCAATCCGGGCTGGGGGTCTGTCTCGGCCAGTGTCGGCATTGTCATGGCTGCGCTTAATGCTGTCGCGCAGGCGAATTTCTTGAATAGGGACATGATATTCCTTTCCTTTTTCTTTAGCCTACGGGCCTCGGGCGGAAAGGCAAGGTGGGGGATACCCCACCTTTGGTGTACTGCTTAGCGTCCTTCGAGCGCGGCAACACCGGGCAGTGTCTTGCCCTCCATCCATTCAAGGAAAGCGCCCCCTGCGGTGGAGATATAGGTGAAATCCTCCGCTGCCCCTGCCTGATTGAGGGCGGCCACTGTGTCGCCCCCGCCCGCCACGGAAATCAGCACGCCGTTGCGGGTTTGGGCTGCGGCCACGCGGGCGGCTGCCACTGTGGCCGTATCGAAAGGCGCGATTTCGAAGGCCCCTAAAGGGCCGTTCCAGATCAGCGTTTTCAGCCCTTCGAAGGCCATGCGCACATGGGCGATCGTGTCGGGGCCTGCATCCAGCACCATCTGGTCCGCGTCCAGCACCGTTTTGGGCCCAAGTTGGGCGACCACATGGTCGGCCCCTGCAGCAAACTCCCGTGCGACCAGCCCGTCAGAGGGCAGCAAGATACGGCACCCCGCCTTGGCGGCTTGCGCCATGATGTCCCGGGCTGTGTCAAAGAAATCTTCTTCTTTCAAAGAGTTGCCCAAGTCCGCCCCGAGTGCGGCTAGAAAGGTGTTGGCCATGCCGCCGCCGATCACCAGCACATCGAGGCGGTTCACAAGGTTCTCCAGCAGTTCGATCTTTGTCGATACCTTGGCACCACCGACAACGGCGCCGACAGGGCGCGCGGGCGTGGCAAGAGCGGCTTCGAGCGCTTTCAACTCGGCCTGCATCAGGCGGCCTGCGCAGGCGGGCAACATGCGGGCCAAAGCGGCGGTGGAGGCATGGGCCCGGTGTGCGGCTGAAAACGCATCGTTGCAATAAATGTCACCAAGGGCGGACAGACGGCGGGCGAAATCGGTGTCGTTTGCCTCCTCTCCGGGGTGAAAGCGGATGTTCTCCAGCAAGATCACATCGGCATCCAGCGCTTCTTGGGTCAGGTTTTCGGCAGCCTCCAGCGTTTCGATCAGCACAACAGAGCGGTTCAGGGCGGCCTCAAGCGCGGGCACCACCTGCGCGAGGCTCATCTCGAGGTTCACCTTGCCTTTGGGGCGACCGAAGTGCGCGATCAGCATGGGCTTGCCGCCGCGGGCAAGGATATCGCTGACGGTGGGCACGATACGGTCAATGCGCGTGGTGTCCGTGACGCGGCCTGCCTCGACGGGCACGTTGATGTCGACGCGCACAAGCACGCGTTTGCCCTTCAGGTCCATCTCGTCGAGCGTTTTCCAGGCCATGGGCAGTCCTCTCTTGGGGCGTCATCGTTGGGTCGTGCAGTGTCTTCAAAGGCAGTGTTTTGCCGTTTTGCCCCTCGACGTCAATGCACCTGCTTGGCATTAGGGGTTCAGACCCCTAACTAGGGGACAAACCAAAAGCGTAGGAGCCTCAGATGGCCGAAATCAAAGATCCCGAAAACACAGTCCTGATGGAGCTGAAAGGCGGCACCGTCACCATCGAATTGCTGCCTGATGTGGCGCCCAAGCACGTGGCACGCATGAAAGAGCTTGTGCGCGCAGGCGCCTACGACAACGTGGTGTTCCACCGCGTAATCGAAGGCTTCATGGCACAGACGGGGGATGTGCAACACGGCTGCACGTCGGGCGATTTCAGCCTGAGCCGCGCGGGCACGGGCAGTTCCGACATGCCGGACGTGGAGGCGGAGTTCTCCAAACTGCCACACGCACGCGGCTCGATCGGGGCGGCGCGCTCTGCGAACCCGAACTCGGCCAACAGCCAGTTCTTTATCAACTTCAGCGACAACGATTTCCTGAACGGCCAGTACACGGTCTACGGTCAGGTCACATCCGGCATGGAGCATGTGGATGCGATCACACGGGGCGAGCCACCTGCGGATCCCGATTGCATGATCTCAATGAAAGTGGCTGCGGATGCGTAAGGCATTTGTCGCAGCGGTTCTGTCCCTTGTCGCAGGTGCGGCAGGGGCCACGGGCCTCAAGATCGAAGTGGCGGGCGAGGCCAATGGCACCGTCACCATAGATCTCTTCGAAGACGTGGCCCCGCAACATGTCGCCCGCATCACCGAGCTTGCGGCTTCGGGTGCCTATGATGGCGTGGTGTTCCACCGCGTGATCGAAGGCTTCATGGCGCAAACCGGCGACGTGCAGTTCGGCAAAATCGGTGGCGATCTTGCCTCTGCCGGGATGGGCGACAGCGGCCAGCCTGACCTGCCGGCTGAGTTCTCTGACATCGCCTATGAAAAAGGTGTGGTGGGCATGGGGCGCAAACGGTCGCTCGATTCCGCCAACAGCCAGTTTTTCATCATGTTCCAGCCGGCACCGCACCTGAACGGTCAATATACCGTTGTTGGGCGCGTCACGGACGGGCAGGACGTGATCGACCAGATCAAGCGCGGCGATCCTCGGTCGGGCCAGATCGATGGCACACCGGACGTCATGCAAAAGGTCAGCGTGACAGAATAGCAATCTCGGGGCGGGCCCCCAGCCCGCCCATTGCTGACAGCAGATCAAATCCTCGTGCGTCCTATGGACCGATGCCCGCGGTCCGGGCCATAGTTGGGCATGAAACAGCTTTTCCTTGCCGCCTTTGCCCTGTGCCTTGCCGCTTTACCTGCGCAGGCTGACCCGAATTTCTGGAAGCATGAATGGCCGCAGACGGATTTCTCCAAGACATCCGTGGAGAGTTGGACGGAGATCCTTTCGGGCGGTCCCGCAAAAGACGGCATTCCTGCACTTGATGCGCCCCAGTTCAAACGCGCAACATCCGAGCGCCGCATTGGTGGGCGCGAACCTGTCATCACGCTTGAGGTCGAAGGGGCTGAACCGCGCGCCTATCCCATCCGGTACCTCACATGGCATGAAATTGTGAACGACACTGTGGGCGGCGTGCCTGTGGCGGTGACATTCTGTCCTTTGTGCAATTCGGGCATCACCTTTGACAGGCGGGTCAAAGGGCAGGTGCTGCGTTTTGGTGTGACGGGCAAGCTGCGCCGCTCTGACATGGTGATGTACGACGCGCAGACTCAAAGCTGGTGGCAACAGGCCGAAGGGCGCGCGATTGTGGGCGCGATGACGGGCACCACATTGCGCCAGCTGCCCAGCTGGATGGAAAGCTGGGAGGATTTCAAGACCCGCAATCCGCAGGGGCTGGTGATGGCGGAGCCGGCCTTCAACCGCGACTACGGGCGCAACCCGTACCGTGGCTATGATACGTTGAAACGGCCGTTCCTTTACGCCGGTGAAAACCCGCCGCACGGGATTGAACCTCTGGTCCGCGTGGTGCGCGTGGGCACGCGGGCGTGGCCGCTGACACGGCTGGCCGAGGCGGGCCAGGTGCAAGAGGCGGGTGTGACGATCACATGGCGGGCAGGGCAGGCGTCAGCGCTGGATACGGTAAAGATCGCACGCGGGCGGGACGTGGGCAGCATCCGCGTCCGCGATGCACAAGGTCAGGACGTGGCGCATGATGTGATGTT
>CALAIJ010000033.1 GCA_937923365.1 uncultured Sulfitobacter sp. | reverse complement strand
GAGGAATTCGGCGGGGGCCGTAACGTCGACCGCGACTGGACCCAGATTTCCTACAAGGACGCAGCCCTTTGGTATGGCAGTGACAAACCCGACCTGCGTAACCCGATCAAGATGCAGGTGGTGTCCGAACATTTCGCAGGCTCCGGCTTTGCCATCTTTGCCAAGCTGCTGGAACAAGACGGCACCCAAATCCGTGCTATCCCCGCGCCCACAGGCGGCAGCCGCAAGTTCTGTGACCGCATGAACGCCTTCGCGCAAAAGGAAGGTCTGCCCGGCATGGGCTACATCTTCTGGCGCGAAAAGACAGCCGATGCAGTTGCCCAAGAGCTGGGCATCACCGTCAAAGAAGCCCAGGCCAAGCTGAAGTCCGGTGAAGTCGAAGGTGGCATGGAAGCGGCAGGCCCCTTGGCCAAGAACATCGGGCCAGAGCGGACAGAGGCCATTCGTCAGCAATTGGGCCTGAACGTCGGCGATGCCGCGTTCTTCCTTGGCGGCAAGCCCAAGGCATTCGAAGGCGTCGCAGGCCGCGCGCGCAATGTCATTGGTGAGGAACTGGGCCTCACGGACAAGAACCGCTTTGCCTTTGCGTGGATCGTGGATTTCCCGATCTACGAGCAGGACGAGGAAACCGGCAAAATCGACTTTGAGCACAACCCGTTCTCCATGCCCCAAGGCGGGATGGAGGCGCTGCAAGGCGATCCGCTGAAGGTGCTGGGCTACCAATACGATCTGGCGTGTAACGGCTATGAACTGGTGTCCGGTGCCATCCGAAACCACAAGCCCGAGATCATGTTCAAGGCCTTCGAGATCGCGGGGTACGGCGAGGAAGAAGTGCGCAAGCGTTTTGGCGGCATGGTTAACGCGTTCCAATACGGCGCGCCGCCCCACGGGGGCTGTGCGGCAGGCATCGACCGCATCGTCATGTTGCTGGCGGACGAGGCGAACATCCGCGAAGTGATCCTGTTCCCGATGAACCAGCGCGCCGAAGACCTGATGATGAATGCGCCCTCGGACCCCACCAGCGACCAACTGATGGAACTGGGCCTGCGCGTGATCCCTCAGGACTAGCGCGCGGGCGGTTTCGCGCCAACGGGGCAGGGTCATGCGTGCAATCGCGCAGGATCGGCTTATGTTAAAGGTAACGAAACGGAGCGTGTGAGCGGTGACATTTACACCAGAACTGGCGGCCAAGCGGTTTGGCTATGGGCTGTCGCCCGTGGTCGCGGCCCCTGCCAGCGTGTCCGAAATGTTGGCCGCGCTGCTTGGGCCCGATCTGATGCAGGAACGCTTTGAACTGGGCACTTTCGCGCAGATGCAAGAGCACTACAGCACGTATCGGTTGGCGCGTCGTGAGGCGCGCAAACAAGCGGGCACCGCCGAAGGGGACGCCGCACAAAAGCGGCAGGTCGCTGCATCGCGTGCCGCATGGAAATCAAACCAGCATTGGTTCAAGCAAACCATCCAGCGCCGCATCCACACAGCGGACGGGTTTCGCGAAAGGTTGGTTGCGTTTTGGGGCGACCATTTCACGGCCTACGGCAAGGGCAACGTGATCAAACACGGTACGGCGGTCTATGTGGAGGACGCGGTACGCCCGCGGATCTCCGGCAAGTTTTCGGACCTTCTGAAGGCTGCGGTGCGCCACCCCTTGATGCTGAGCTATCTGGATCAAGATGTTTCCATCGGGCCGAACAGCGTTGCGGCCAAGCGGCGCAAGATCAAGTATGGACTGAACGAAAACCTCGCCCGTGAGGTGCTGGAGCTGCACACATTGGGTGTGAATGGCCCCTACACGCAGGCGGATGTGCGTGCGTTGGCGCATCTGTTAACCGGCCTGACGCGCACACGCGATTACGGGTTCGAATTTCGCGCGCAATACGCTGAGCCGGGGCTGCACACCGTAATGGCCACCACCTACGCCGGCACGCTGTCCATGCAGCGGATTGATGCGGTGCTTGATGACCTCGCGGACCATCCCGCGACGGCTGCACATATCGCACGCAAGCTGGCGGTGCATTTCGTGTCTGATACACCCTCAGATGCGCTGGTTGAGGCGATGACATCCGCGTATCTGCAAGACGGCGCCCAACTGAGTGATGTCTATGCCGCCATGCTGATGCACGCCGACAGTTGGACCACGCCCGCCACAAACATCCGCCCACCGGACGAGTTTATCAGCGCGTCCTTGCGCGCGCTTGGCGTCTCTTCGCTGGTGTTTGAGCGTATGGGTCGCCGCACGATCAACCGCGTGTTTACCCAACCGCTACGGGTCATGGGGCAGCGGTGGCAGCAGCCGCCTGGCCCTGATGGCTGGTCAGAGGATGACGCCGCTTGGGTCACCCCGCAGGGCGTCGCGGGGCGGTTGGAATGGGCCATGCGGGCACCCAAGAGCCTGCTGCGGGTGCTGCCCGATCCCCGCGATGTGGTGGGCTACGCACTGGGGGCGGACGCGCCGCAAAATGTAGTCTTTGCCGCCAAAGCCGCCGAAACGCGGGCCGAAGGCATCGGGCTGATCCTGATGTCTCCGGCCTTTCAGCGGCGCTAGGGGAGGGGTCTCATGCAGTCATTCCTGGACCGTCGCAAATTTCTGCTCCGCTCTGGTGCGCTGGGCTGTTCGCTTGCAGCCAGCCCGCTGGTCACGCCGGTCAGCTTTGCTGCGGCCCCTTGGGACATGCGACTGGTGGTGATCATCCTGCGCGGTGGCATGGACGGGCTGGATGTGGTGCGCCCCGTTGGCGATCCTGCCTTCGCGGCATTGCGGCCCAAGTTGAACGCAGGCCCCGCGCCGATTGATCTGGACGGATACTTTGCGATGCATCCCGCGTTGGGCGCTTTGCAGCCTTTGTGGCAGGCGGGGCAACTGGGCTTTGTGCATGCGGTCTCAACGCCATATCGGGACAAGCGCAGTCATTTCGACGGGCAGGATTTGCTTGAGGCGGGCACCAACGCGCTGGGATCAAGTGCGCGGGACGGCTGGCTGAACCGCTTGCTGCAAGCAGTGCCCGGTGCCACGGCGCAGACGGCATATGCGATCGGCTACAACGATCTGCGGGTGCTGGATGGCGTAGCTGAGGTGGCTAACTGGACCCCCGATGCCGAAGTGACCCTAAGCGCGCAGGCCCGCCGGTTGGCCGATCTGGTGATGGAGGATGATCCCGCCCTGCACGCGGCCCTGTCCGAAGCTTTCACCCTGTCCGACGGCATCGCCGCAACGGGTCGCAGTAGACAAAAGCCGCATCAGGAAGTTGCCCGTTTCGCGGCAAACCGTCTGCGAGAGGACGCACGGATCGCGGCGTTTTCCCTCAATGGCTGGGACACACACCGCAATCAGCACCGCACGTTGCCGCGGGTGCTGGAGGCCCTCAGTCAGACCATTCTTACCTTGCGCAATGATCTGGGCACAAAGGTCTGGGGCAAAACGGCCGTGGTCGCCATGACCGAATTTGGTCGCACCGCGCGCGAGAATGGCACGGGCGGCACCGACCATGGCACTGCCGGGTTGATGTTGCTGTCAGGGGGCGCCATTCGGGGTGGCAAAGTCTACGGAGACTGGCCCGGTGTGTCGGAAGCATCGCTCTATGACCGCCGCGACCTGATGCCGACAGGTGATGTGCGTGCACCTGCCGCCTGGCTCATGCGTGCGATGACGGGCGTGCAAGGCGCCACCTTGGAACGGGAGATTTTTCCGGGATTGGATTTGGGGCGCGATCCTGGCCTACTGCTTTAGGGTCAGTCGAGGCTGGCCACTTCGATCGCAGTTGGGCTGGCGGTGTCGGCAACTTGATGCGTCGGTGCATTGGCGTGCATTGTCGCGGCTGTCACAATGGCGATGCCGACCGCATTGGCAGAAAGCACGATCCAGTCCACGCCTTGCATGGGGACGTCTTTACCACCGGATTTGAACAGGAAATGCATGTTGCGCGCCCTTGTTTGCAGAATTTGTGCCGAACCCCCGTCCTATGATCAGCATGCCGCCGCAATGTGGCGATAATTTGCAGAAGATGTGCGGGGTTTGTGAAGATTGCATCTTGTGCAGTCTGGGCTTGGCGCTGGGCAAAGTTATGCATAACGTGGCGCTATGATTACCGAGACTTCAGCCATCGGCGGGGCGCCTGTCCCCGACTGGACACCGCCACCTGCACCAACGGGGGAGGTGCTTCAGGGCCGTTACGCAGTGCTTGCGCCCCTCACGGCCGAGGACCATGCCGCCCTGCTTTACCGCAGCTACGCAGGGCAGGATCATGTGTGGGATTATCTGCCCTATGGCCCGTTTTCATCCGCTTCGCAGTATCACCGTTGGGTACGGGACCACGCAGGGCAGGCGGATCCGTTCTTTTATGCAATCCGCAATCTTGAAACCGGGGATTGGGAAGGCGTCGCCAGCTATTTGCGCGTTAGTCCGGACGCGGGTTCCATTGAGGTCGGCCACATCAATTACAGCCCCGCCTTGCAGCGTACACCCGCAGCGACGGAGGCGATGTATCTGATGATGAAATGGGCCTTCGAGGCCGGCTATCGTCGCTATGAATGGAAGTGCAATGCCCTGAACGCCGGATCGCGTCGCGCAGCACAACGGCTCGGGTTTTCTTACGAAGGGGTTTTCCGTCAGGCCGCTGTTGTCAAAGGATGTAACCGCGATACGGCGTGGTTTGCGGCCATTGACGCCGAGTGGCCTGCGCTGAAAGAGGCCTTTGAGGCGTGGCTGTCCCCCAGCAACTTTGATACATCGGGCCAGCAAAACGAGCGTTTGGGCGATCTGACAAGCCTTGTGCGCGTGGCGAGCGACCCCACGCTTTAGCGGGTGTGCCTAGATAGCCATCCGCTGCGCTAAACGGCGTTGCACCATACCCGCAAGATGCGCGATTTCAGTGCCCGTTGTCAGGCCTTCGGCATGTCGTGTGGCAAGGGTCTGGGCGGCTTGTTCCAGCCCTGTGTCACTTGCAGCGGCAGCCACACCTTTGATGAACTGTGCCGCATAATCCACCAAGCGGCTGTCTGGCAGATCACTCAGGATGTCGGCGATATGCGCCATGTCATCGTGGTAGGCGATCTGGTCGGGAGTGATTGTCTCGTCGCTCATGACGCGGGGGCCACTGGGTCTGCGGGCCGCTGGCAGAAGTGCCAGAATGGCCTCTTGGAATTGCGCGATGGAGGTGACCGGTTTGGCCAGAAACCCATGCGCGCCAGCGGTGCGTGCAGCGGCGGCCAGATGTATTTGCCCGGAGGTGGCAAGGATGACTTCGACCGCGGGCTGGCTAACGCTGAGTTCCGAGATAAGGTCCAGACCGTCACCATCAGGCAATCCCAGATCCACCAGCACCACGGACGGACGGTAGACGCGCAAATGGCGCCTGGCAGAGCGCAGGCAATCCGCACGGCGGATACGGGCGCCGGATTTGATGCACAGCAGGCGGATCGCCTCGCAAGCGTATCGGCTGTCTTCTACCACAAGGACGGTCAGCCCAAGCAGGGGGTGTTCGGTCGTTGGCGTGGCGTTTGATGGGGCAAAGGGGTCGAAGGGATCCATGGGCGTCTCCTGACATCAGAATCTCAGGCTAAGCAATACTGGCTAACAGGACGTTAACGTGTCGCATTGCCCTTAAGAGCTTCCCACGGCATAAGGCGCGTCAAACGTATTCTTTGAAAAGGACGCAAAGATGATTGGCCGTTTGAACCACGTAGCAATTGCTGTGCCTGATCTGGAGGCCGCAGCAGACCAGTACCGCAATGCGCTGGGCGCAAATGTGGGCCCCGCCAAGGACGAGCCTGACCACGGCGTCACGGTCATCTTTATCGAATTGCCCAACACCAAGATTGAGCTTCTGTACCCGCTGGGCGACGACAGCCCGATCAACGGTTTTCTCGAAAAGAACCCCGCGGGCGGCATCCATCACATCTGCTACGAGGTCGATGATATCATCGCAGCGCGCGACCATCTCAAGTCCACAGGTGCCCGCGTTCTGGGCACGGGAGAGCCCAAGATCGGCGCGCACGGCAAGCCTGTGTTGTTCCTGCATCCCAAGGACTTCAACGGCGCGCTTGTCGAGCTGGAGCAGGTCTGAATGGGCCCCGTTTCCGGTCTTGTCCTTTATGTGATCATCTGGGCGATGGTCTTTTTCGTGGCGCTGCCTATTCGGGTGCAGACCCAAGGCGATCTGAACGACATCGTTCCCGGCACCCACGCAGGATCGCCCGAGCATCACCACCTCAAGAAGAAGGCGCTGTGGACCACGCTGGTGGCTTTGGTCATCTGGGTTGTTTGCGCCTATTTCATCTTGTGGGAAGTGATCACCGTCGATGATATCGAACGCTGGCTTAGCCCGAACGAGACTCCAATCGGTGGTACAAGTGGGTAAACGTTGCGGCCCCTAGGATGGGGATCAGCAGATTGATCAGCGGTACGGACAGGGGCACGGCCATCAACACGCCAGCAGCCCAGATCGTTGCAGTATGCTTGCGACGTAGCTGAACAGCCCCCTTGCGACCAACACGGCGCATGGCGACCAGCGTGAAGTATTCACGCCCCAGCAGAAAGCCGTTCACGCCCCAGAAGATGAACAGGGCCGCAGGGGCAAAGATGATTGCCAGTATCAAGGCCAGCAGGTTTGCGCCAAACAGCAGGCCCAGAAAGTTCACAGTGTCGCGTAACGCTTCGCCAAAGGGGATGCGTTTGACGGGTGGCAGGTTCGGGTAATGTCGCCCCTCAACCGCGTCGGCCACATCATCCAGAAACATCGATGTGATGGCAGAGGCCACGGGCACCATCAGAAAAATCGACAGAAAGGTCAGCAGGAATGCGCCTCCCCATGAGATGAGTTCATGCACCCATTGCACCTCGCCCAATATCGGCAGCCAGACCTGCTCAGGCGTGATCCAGTCGATCAACCAGCTAAAGCCTGCCACGGCGGCAACCAGCAACAGGAATGACAGGCCAATGCCGATAAAGAACACGCGGCGAAACCGGGCATGGCTAAGCTGCGACAGCGCCAGCCCAAAGCAGTTGAAGATCAGGCCGAATGCCATGTGGTGATTGCCTCGATATCTGGGCGCGGTCGGTCGGGCGGTGTACTGGTTTCCGTGCCGATGTGGATAAGGCCTGCGATCCGCTCGTGATCGGCAAGGCCCAGCCCGTCGCGCATAAACGCGCGGTCATGAGAGGGCCACCCGCTGAGCCAGTTGGCCCCCCAGCCATTGGCCAAGGCACCGTTCAGCAGCGCCAGACAGACGGCCCCTGCGGAATAGGTTTGCTCCAACGGGGGTATCTTTTCAGACGGTTTTTGTACTTCGACCACCACCACGGCCAGATTGCCCTGATCGAACTGGCTGCGGCCTTTGGCGATCTTTTCTGCGTCCAACCCCAGTGCTTCACCGCGGGTCTGGGCGAGGTCTGCCAGCGCAGGCATGGCACCTGCTTCCAGCACGATGAAACGCCACGGTTCCAGCTTGCCATGATCCGGCGTGCGGGCCGCGGCAGTCAGCAGGCGCTTGATCATGTCGCGTGGCGGTACGGGCAGGCCCAATGTCTTGGCAGGGCGCGAGCGGCGTGTTTCCAGAAATGCGAAGGCGTCGGGATTGGGAACAGGCATTAAAGTCCAAGCTCCACAGCCATCTCGTCGATCGACTGGCGCAGGAACGCGTCGAATTTCGGTGCGGGCTGGCGGATGTCAAAGCCTGCCTTCATGGGGTCAGGGGCGTCGTTTTCGACCCCTGCAAGGGCTGCGATGGTCGCGTGACCGCAAAACGGCACGTAGAATTCGGAATACCCGCCCTCATGCACCAGAACCAGCTTGCCGTCGCACAGCCGTTCGGCCGTGGCCTTGATGGAGTTGGTCATTTCCGCAAATGTCTCTGCCGTGGCTTGCATACGCGCCAGCGGGTCCACCATGGACGCGTCAAAGCCGCAGGCGACAATGATCATATCTGGCTTGAAGGCCTCGATGGTGGGGGTCACAACGCGTTCCATCGCATGCATGTAGGCAGTGTGGCCCGATCCTGCAAACATCGGCAGGTTGATGTTGCAGCCCTCGCCAGCGCCGCGCCCGCGTTCTGTGATCGCGCCGGTATCCAACGGGTAGTTGCCTTGCTGGTGCATCGAGATCGTCAACACGTCGTCGCGGTCATAATAGATCGCTTCGGTGCCGTTGCCGTGGTGCACATCCCAGTCCAGCACGACCACTCGTTTTGCCATGCCCTTGGCTTGGGCGGCCTCAATGGCGATGGCGATATTGGCCATCAGGCAAAAGCCGTTCGGGAAGTCGGGCAGGCAGTGGTGCCCCGGGGGACGGCTGAGAGAGTAGGCGTTTGTAAGCTGCCCCGACGCCACCGCATCCACGGCATCTACGGCAAGCCCTGCGGAAAGCGCGGCAATCTCATAGCCTCCTTGGGCAAAAGGGGTCCGGCGGCCCAGCTCGCCCCCGCCCGCATCGCTGAGGCGCTTGAATTCGTCCAGATATGCCACGGGATGCACGCGCGACAGCGCTTCGTAAGACGCTTCGGGCGCTGTGCGCACATCAAGTTGGGCGGTCAGGCCGGTGACGTCCATTAGGTTCTTCAGGCGGCGCTTGGTCTCGGGGTTTTCGGGCAGGCCGCCTGCAGCCAAGGGCTGCACCAGACCACCGATCGGCATGGTGAATGCGTAGTTCCCGCCTGCGTGCCAAAAGCAACGCTCGTCCCAGAAAAATCCCGTGGCCATGAGGTGTCTCCCTTGCTTACCCATGGGGAAGGTGGCGCAGCAGGATAGGATTGTCCATGGTGGGCGAGACGCCCACCTTACCTAAGAACGCAGCCTCGTAAGGGGGGCATCTTGCCCACCCCGGTGGGTGGCGCAAAGCGCCACCTTACTTATTTGACCATGCCCACGATTTCGTAGGTCTTGGCAAGGATGGGGGCGGTGATTTCACGCGCTTGTGCGGCACCCCGGGCCAGAATCCGGTCGATCTCGGTTGTGTCAGCCATCAGGCGCGCCATTTCAGACGAGATGGGAGCCAGTTTTTCGACGGCAAGTTCTGCCAGCGCAGGCTTGAACGTGCCGAACTGCTGGCCGCCGACATCGCGCAGGACCTCTTCGAGGGTTTGCTCGTTCAGGGCGGCATAGATGTTGACCAGATTGCGCGCTTCCGGGCGGCTTTCAAGGCCGGCAACCTCGGAGGGCAGTGCGTCCGGATCGGTCTTGGCCTTGCGGATCTTCTTGGCGATGGTGTCTGCGTCGTCGGTCATATTGATGCGGCTGGCGTCTGATGGATCGGACTTGGACATCTTCTTGGACCCGTCGCGCAAGGACATCACCCGGGTGGCCGCGCCCTCGATCACCGGCTCGGTGATGGGAAAGAAATCAACGCCAAAGTCGTGGTTGAACTTGGCCGCAATGTCGCGCGTCAACTCGAGGTGTTGTTTCTGGTCTTCGCCTACAGGCACATGCGTGGCGTGGTAGATCAGAATGTCAGCAGCCATCAGCGCGGGGTAGGCGAAAAGGCCCAAGGACGCGGCCTCGGCGTTTTTGCCCGCCTTGTCCTTCCACTGGGTCATGCGGCCCATCCAGCCCATGCGCGCCACGCAGTTGAATATCCACGCAAGCTGCGCGTGCTCGGGCACTTGGGACTGGTTGATCAGGATCGACTTTTCGGGGCTGATGCCGCTGGCGATAAAGCCTGCTGCCAGCTCGCGCGTGTTGTGGCGCAAGGTAGCAGGATCAAGGAACTTGGCCGTGATCGCGTGCAGATCGACCATGCAATAGACGGTTTCGAAATCTTCGTCCTGCATCGACACAAAGCGTTTGATGGCGCCCAGATAATTGCCCAGCGTCAACCCGCCCGACGGCTGGATCCCCGAGAAGACGCGGGGGGTGAATTGCGTATCTGACATCTGCTGCACTCCGGGGCTGGCATTGATCGTGGGCACGGCTTACTCATGGGGCACACAAGCGTCAAGGAGCGCCCATGTCTGATCACGACCCTAACTCCGATTTCGAGCCACCCGTGAACCCGCTGCCGCCCGTTGTGGCCGCAATGTTTGTTGTCATCGCGGGGATTGAGGCGGTTCTGTCACTGGCCGAGGCGGGGTTCATTGGCGGGCGCGAAGGGATCGGCTGGCGGCTGGGATTGATCCGCGAGTACGGGTTTTCAGGCGATATCTTTGACTGGATGGTCGCTAATGGGATTTGGCCGCTGAACGAGGTCATCCGCTTTGTCACCTATCCGTTCCTGAACCTTGGGTTCACCCACGGGCTGTTCGCGGTAGTTTTGCTGCTGGCGCTGGGCAAGATGGTGGCCGAAGTGATGGGGCAAATGGCCTTCGTTGCTATCTTCTTTGTCTCAGGCATCGGCGGCGCGCTGATCTATGGACTGTTGTTGAACGACCCGGTCTGGCTGGTTGGGGCATACCCCAATGTCTACGGGCTGATCGGCGGCTATTCCTTTGTGCTCTGGCGTGTTCTGGGGGCCGAAGGCGGCCCCCAACATCGGGCGTTTTCGCTGATCGCGCTGCTGATGGCGATCCAGCTGATATGGGGCGTGTTCTTTAACACTGGCAACATGTGGGTCGCGGAACTTGGCGGGTTCTTTGTCGGCTTCGGGTTGAGCTTTTTGCTGGCGCCGGGGGAGTGGGCCAAGGTGCGCGCACGTCTTCGGCGGCGGTGATCGGGGCTGGCTGCGGGATTGAGTTTAGTTGGAAGGGTGAAGAGGGGGTCCTAGCCGCGTCGCACGGCACCTTTGAACTCAGACAGGCGGAAGGCGCCGATAAGTTGGCCCACGCCGAAAAAGCTGACAGCACCGGCGATCATCAACAGCACAAGTGCCAGGCCGCGCCACCACGGCTCCCCCAGCATCGGTTGCAGGGCTGCGTTGGTCCAGAACAGCACCAGTCCCATCGCGGCAGAGGCAATCAGGATGCGCCAGATGCGTTTGTGAAAGCGCGCGTCAAAGCGGGCCGCATCGCCGTACCGGCGCGCGCCAATGGCAAGGCAGGCGAACATCACCCAGCCCGCCACGGTGGCGGCGATGGCGGGGGATATCCAGCCCACGTAAGGGGCAAGGCCGATGGCCAGCCCTGCATTCACAACCATCGCCACAAGCGCGTAGTAGAACGGGCGGCGGGTGTCCTCGCGGGCGAAGAAAATGGGTTGCAGGATCTTTTGTAGCACAAAGGCCGGCAGCCCCAGTCCGTAGATCGTGACGGCCAATGCGATGGCAGCTGTGTCATCCACATCTGATGCGCCCCGCTCGAACAGGACAGTCACAAGAGCGAAGGGGATGACCATCAGCGCCACGGCCGAGGGGATCGTCAAAGCCAGCGAAATCTCTGCCGCGCGGCTGAGGGCTTGGGTCGCGCCCGCTTCATCTTTGGCCTGAAGGCGACGTGCCAGCTCCGGCAATAAAACCACACCCACGGCGATGCCCACCACGCCCAAGGGCAGTTGATACAAGCGGTCTGCGGCAAAAAGCCATGAAACCGCGCTTTCGTACTGGCTGGCCACCAGTTGGCCCACCACAAGATTGATCTGCATCACGCCAGAGGCCAGCGCGGCAGGAAGAGCGATGACCACCATGTCCTTCATCGCGGGCGTCCAGCGCGGGCGCGCGGGGCGCAGGGCGAAACCGGCCCGTGCCGCAGCGCTCCATGTGAGGGCCAGTTGCGCGACACCTGCCACAGGGATTGCCCAGACCAGCCAGTTGATCACGGCCCCGCCCGTCAAGGCCCCGACGGTCATCGCCGCTATGACACAGATGTTCAGCAAAACCGGGGCAGCAGCAGCCACGGCAAAGCGCCCCGTTGCGTTCAGGATGCCCGAGAACAGTGCCGCCAGCGACATGCACAGGATATACGGAAAGACGATACGGCCATAACCCACGGTCATGTCGAACCGCGCGTCCTCGGCAAAGCCTTCGGCGGTGAGCCACACCAGCCCCGGCATAAAGATCATGCCCAAAGCCGTCAGGATCAGCACCACCAGTCCAAGCCCGTTAAAGGCATCGCGCGCGAAGGTCTGCGCGCCATCCTGCGCCTCGAGCCGTTTGGCGAACATCGGCACAAACGCCGCGTTGAACGCCCCTTCGGCAAAGAAACGGCGGAACATATTCGGCAGACGGAAGGCGGCCACAAAAGCGTCCATCACCGGACCGGGCCCAATCAGCGACAACAGCAATACTTCGCGCAGAAACCCAAGCACGCGGCTCAGCAGCGTCCAGACGCCAACAGTGAAAAAGCCGGTCATGAGGCGGATGGGTTTCATGGGTCTGCGCTCTTTGGCGTTGCGGTTGTAAATGGCGTAGCCTGTGGGGGGCGGCGGTGCAATGGTCCGCCTATGCAGTTTCTCATTAGGTAGGTAAACGGGCCTTGCGGGATCGCAACGTTGAAAGCAGAGAGGGTCAAGATGCGGCATTTCCTGATGATGCTTTGCCTGATGGTGTCTGCGGGGACAGTGCAGGCCGCTGATCTTGATCTGGATACGCTGGAACGCTCAGGCTATCTGCAGCGGCTAGACGTGTTTGGCACGTGGCAAACCCTACGTACCGAGCAGGCATTGATCCTGACTTGCACCGATTGTGGCGGGCCCGTCAAAGTCTTTATTCTGGTGCGCGACCACACAGAAAGCCACCCGAACGGTGATCTGTCCAAAAGCTATCTGGAGGAGCGCAAAGCCCACTGCCAGAAGCTTGTCAGTACACGCGCGGGGCGCTGTGTCGGGATAACCCAGACAAATATCCGCTGGCTTGCAGGTCACCGCGCGCAGGCCGTGGAAGAGGGCCAATACCTGAGCGAACAGGTGCTTTTCTACGCAGGCCACGCACTAACGGCCATTGTGCGCGAAGAGGGTAGCTTTGCTTTCGGCGATCAGCTTGCCGATGTGCTGGTGTCCGCCTTGGTTCGTATCACACCAGCTTGGTAAGGGGCCGTGGGCGCTTGCCCTAAACTTCCCATGATCCGGTTCGATTTATGCCCGAATTCAACCGCAAGGTGATCTTTGAGCAGAGGATAGTCACGGGAGGCCCCTCCTATGCGCGGCCCGAACAAGCACGACGCATTCCAGAAACGTCTGGACCAGATCGAAGAGGAACGCCGTGGCATGACGGCCCCCAAGGCATCGCCAAAGCCTGTCGCACCCCGCACGCGAATCTCCGGCAAAGCAGGCCGCACCAAAGGTGGCCTGATTGTCATTGCTGCCCTGTGCCTGTCGGTGCTGGGTAGCGGGGCCTATGCGTTCAAGCAATTCACGGGCGGGCTTGATGTCTCTTTGTCGGAATACGCGATGGACAAGATGTTGAATGTGGTGGCCCGTGAGCCCACAGTTTCCGACTATGATGGCTTGCTGACGTCTGGTCCCAAGGAACGTAAACTGGGCGATACCGGCTGGGAGTTGCCGCCTGCGTACGTGTTGGCCGCAGGGCGGAGCGATCTGACATTTGAGGCCATCGCAGTGTCCGCCGCCTCAAGTACCGATGCGGATGGGAAAGCGCCCAAGCCAGCGGTTTCGACGTTTGCACTGAACGACCAGTGCACATTGCGCAGACCCAAAGCGGATGAGGTTGTGCATAACGTCACGCTGGCTGACACATCTCGCTATACGCACATTCATTCTTTCTCCAAACAGGAGCTGGCCAAAGCTGTTGTGGACCGCGTTGCGGGCATCAGCGCCCACAAGCGCCACTACAAGAACGCGGCCACTGCCCAAGGGCGCATGGGGCAGGTCGATGTTTATGTCACCGAGACCAGCGCACCCGTGTATCTGGTCTTGCAGGTGTTCGACAAAGACGTGTTGTGGAATATCCATCTGGCCGAAGGTGCGCAGCTGGGCCATGTGGCGATGATCGGCAACACGGCAGGTTTTGCCGCGCCCGATGGGGGCTATTCCTACGAGGCCCTGCGCATTCGTGATTTCGTGGCCGAGGAAGACCTGTACGAGAATGAAGAGCGCAGACCCTGCATGCTTGCCCCGTGGCGCAAAGCGCAAGCCGACTGGCCATTGATGGGTAAGCAGGATGATCAACATTCCGCCCATATCTACCGCGATCAGTTGCGTCGCTTGCAACAAGGCTATGCTGCTTATGCAGA
>CALAIJ010000032.1 GCA_937923365.1 uncultured Sulfitobacter sp. | reverse complement strand
GTCATCCAGCAGACCCGATGCTCGCGACAGCCCCACATCCGCAGGCAAGGCAACCGCGACAGCCACAGGGGCGGCGATATCCGTCAGGTCATATGCATCAGCGCACGTCTCGCGAATGCGTTGCGCGGCACCGCCCATCCCTTCGCAAACCCATAGGCGCGCGGCCCCCGCGCCCGCATCGCACAGCCAATCCGCAAGTGCCGCCGGCGCATCGCCATCGCGCACCAGACAGATCATCCGCCCGTGGGGTGCCAGCACGCCGCGCAGTTGGGCAAAGGGGGCAGCATGCAGCCCGTGGCAGGTTGTTTCTTCCATCCGCCAGCCAAGGTGCCCTGCCACCATCTGAAACGTCGACGGCGCGGGGATCACCTGCCATGCACCGTGCTCAAGGTGCTGCGCCAGCGTCGCCCCAGCGCCGAACCAGAACGGATCACCCGAGGCCAGAACAACCACGCGCTTGCCCTGTTCGGCCAGCACGGGATCAACCGAAAACGGCACAGGCCATGCACGGCCCCGCGCGCCTGCACCCACCCGCTCCAAATGGCGCGGTCCGCCAAAGATCACGTCTGCTTCGGCCAAGGCGGCAAGGCTTGCAGGGGGCAGTTCGCCCGCGCTACCATCCGACATTCCGATGATGCAAAGCCAAGGATCACCCATCATGCGCATCCTTCTGCTGGGCGGCACGACCGAGGCCAGCCAATTGGCAGCACTGCTGTCCAAGTCGGGCATGGACGCGGTGTTCTCTTATGCGGGGCGCACCGCAGCGCCCGTGCCGCAGCCGCTGCCCACACGGGTGGGAGGCTTTGGCGGCGTGGCGGGTCTGGTGGCCTACATCAGGGCAAAGCAGATCACCCATCTGGTCGATGCGACCCACCCCTTTGCAGCAGGGATGAGCGGGAACGCCTATGCTGCCGCGCAAGAAACGGGCGTGCACCTTCTGCGGCTTGAACGGGCCGCTTGGGTGGCAGGCGCGGGCGACAACTGGACCCATGTGCCCGATCTCGAGGCTGCCGCAGACGCCCTGCCGGACACGCCGTGCACCGTGTTTCTGGCGATCGGCAAGCAGAACCTGAAGACCTTCGCCCATGCCCCGCAACACCATTACCTGCTGCGGTTGGTGGACGCGCCGGAGGGGGACCTGCCGCTGCCAGAGACCACCGTCATTCTGGCGCGGGGTCCCTTTGATGTGGCGGGCGATACGGCCCTGATGCGCGACCATGGTGTTACGCATATCGTCTGCAAAAACGCCGGCGGTGCAGGTGCGCAGGCCAAGCTTGACGCCGCCCGCACCCTGGCCCTGCCCGTGATCATGGCACAGCGCCCCGCATTGCCGCAGGTGCCCAGCGCCGACACCGCCCAAGGCGTTATGACGTGGCTGCGTCACAGCGCGGATCGCGGCGTATAGACGTAGCGCCCGACGCGTCGCGTGGCGGCGTTGCCGACAATCACGACTGTGCGCATGTCTGCCATTTCGGGCGTGGCACTGCCCAGCGTGACCGTGTTCAACACCTGATCCGGCGTGCTGACGGCGCGGGCAAATGTGATCAACCGATCCGGCCCGCATTCTTCGCGCAACACATCGAGGGTTTTCTCGAACCCCAGCGGGCGCGATTTGGAGCGCGGATTATAGAACGCCATGGCGAAATCCCCCCGTGCGGCCATGCGCAAACGGTGCTCGATCATCTCCCACGGCTTGAGGTTGTCGCTCAGGTTGATGGCACAGAAATCATGGCCCAAAGGCGCACCCGCCGCCGCTGCCGCCGCCAGCATGGCGGTGATGCCGGGCAGCACGCGGATGTCGGTCTCAAGGTATTCGGGATGCGCCTCGACCGCTTCGAACACGGCAGAGGCCATGGCGAACACGCCCGGATCGCCAGAAGACACGACCACCACGCGCGCACCTTTCGCGGCCAGCTGCAAGGCATGCAGCGCGCGGTCCAGTTCCACGCGGTTGTCCGTGGGATGCAGGGTCAGCCCGTCGCGCGGTGCGACTCGGGCCACGTATGGGATATAGCCGATGACATCCGTCGCCTCGGCCAGAACGGCAGTGACTTCGGGCGTCACAAGGTCCGCACGTCCGGGGCCAAGACCCGCAATGGCGACCCAGCCTGTCATCCGTCCGCCTCGGGGCGGCGTCCTTGGCCGTGCACCAGCACAATGGCGAAATAGGGGCAATCGGCCACGTCCACGTCCGCCAGCTTGGCGACACGCTCGGAAGGCATTGTGCCCTTCTCTACCAGCCAGGCATCCTGCAACCGCCCTGCTGTCTCAAGCGCGCGGCGGATGGTGGGCATGTTGCGCCCCGTCTTCATGATAACCAGCGCATCGGCGCGGGTCATGTGGTCCACCAACTCCGCCTCGGGCAAGGTACCCATCAGCACGCTGAGCACATCATCGCCCCAGGTAAACGGATCGCCAATGGCGTTCCAGCAGCCGACCATGCCGGGGATCGCGGGCAACACCTCGACCTCGGTGCGGCCCTGCAACCGCGTATGCAGATGCATGAAAGAGCCGTAGAAAAACGGGTCCCCCTCGCACAGCACGACAACGTCATTGTCGCGCGCCAAAGCCTCCAGCTTGTCGGCCCATTCGGCGTAGAAATCGACCATCAGCGCGCGGTATTCGGCGCTGTCGAACCGCAGTTCGGTGGTGACGGGATATTCCATCGGGTATTCGATGACATCATCGCGCAGCATGTCCTTGACGATTGCGCGGGCCTGCCCTGCGCGGCCTTTCTTGCGAAAGAACGCGAGATGGCGCGCGCCGCGAATGACGCGGTCAGACTTGACGCTCATGAGTTCCGGGTCGCCGGGGCCAAGACCTGCGCAGATGACTTTTCCCATGGTCCTACTCCACCCTGCTGGCAAGCGCGTTGACGGCAGCGACTGTGATGGCCGAACCGCCCAGCCGCCCCTGTACGATCATCGACGGGACGGGCAGGTCCTGCATCAGCGCATCCTTGCTTTCAGCCGCCCCGATAAAGCCGACAGGGCAACCGATAATCGCCGCGGGGCGTGGGCAGGCGGGGTCCTCAAGCATGTTCAGCAGGTGAAACAGGGCGGTGGGCGCGTTACCAATTGCCACGACAGCGCCCGCCAGATGGGGCCGCCACAGCTCCAACGCGGCGGCGGACCGCGTGTTGGCCATGTCGCGCGCCATGTCGGGCACGGCGGGGTCGCGCAGGGTGCAGATCACTTCGTTCTCGCGTGGCAGGCGTTTGCGGGTAATGCCTTCGCTGACCATATAGGCGTCGCAAAGGATCGGTGCGCCGTCTTCAAGCGCTGAGCGGGCGGCGATGGCCATCCCGTCCGAGAACCGGATGTGCGTCTCAAGACCGACCATGCCAGCGGCGTGGATCATCCGCACGGCGACGATTTCCTCTTCGGGGGTAAAGCCGTCCAAGGCCGCCTCTGACCGGATGGTGGCAAAGGACTGGCGGTAAATCTCCGCGCCGTCGGTGATGTATGTATGGGGCATCAAATGGTATCCTGAATGTCTTGAAGGGTAAGGCCACTGGCCTGAGGCGTATCACCGGCACGGCCATCGCGCACCAGCGCCAGACCGTCGGGCGTGCCGATCACGGTCCAGCGCGCCGCCTTTGGATGCGCACAGCCTTTGGTGCAGCCCGAGATATGG
>CALAIJ010000031.1 GCA_937923365.1 uncultured Sulfitobacter sp. | reverse complement strand
AGGGGTGTATTGGATGCAGGTTCTGCAAATCCGGCTGGACGAACAGGTCGATCTTGATCAAGAGCGTATCGGTTCGCTCTATTCGCAACTTGGCCCGACGGGGGCCGAAGACGTCGTTTGCCGCGCGCTGGAGGAGCTGGCACTGCGCCTTTCCCACAGTGACCGGCTGTACCGCGCCGACAATCTGAAGGAATTGCGCAAAAATACCCGCTCCCTGATCGCGATTGCGGATCAGATCGGGATGATGCTGCTGTCCAAGGTCGCGGGCGACGTGACGGCCTGTATTGATGCAGGCGACAAGGTAGCCATGGCCGCCACACTATCGCGGTTGCTGCGCATCGGGGAACGCTCGCTCACCGCGATCTGGGACGTGAATGAACCCGTGATCTGACATCTTGCGGGCGGGCCTGAAACCTCTAGGCTGCTGGGCGCAACCCTATGGCTAGAAAGGCCCGCCCATGACAGCACGTTTTGCCGACCCGTCCATTGAAGCGATTCCATTGCATGTTGTTACGCAAGACAGTCTTGAGGATTGGTTGCAGGATCAGCCAGGTGCGATCCGCGCCTGGTTGACTGCGCAGGGCTTCAAAGGCGCTTTGGGTCAGGCCATGTCCATGCCCGATGCACAGGGCGGGATAGCGATGGCTGTGGCAGGGTTCGGCACGCAGGCCACGCGGGCACGTGCACGGTTTCATCTGGCCGCCGCAGCTGCCAAATTGCCGAAAGGCACCTACCGGATCGCCAGCGGCCTTCCGGAAGAAGAGGCCGGGACCGAAGCACTGGGATGGCTCTTGGCCCACTACCGCTTTGACCGGTATGCCACCCAATCTCCCTTGTCCGCAGACCTGATCGCACCCGAAGGCATCGATGCGCCAAAGGTCGAAGCGGTTGCCGCCGGAGAGGCGCTGACCCGCACCTTGATCAACACGCCCGCCTCCGACATGGGCCCTCCCGATCTGGAACAGGCCGCCCGTGATCTGGCCGATACACACCGCGCCAAGATCAGCGTCATCACGGGTGACGACCTGCTGGCCCAGAATTTTCCGATGATCCACACAGTCGGCCGCGCTGCCGACCGCGCCCCGCGCCTGATCGACATGACATGGGGGACCAAAGGCCCCAAGCTGACGCTGGTCGGCAAAGGCGTGTGCTTTGACACCGGCGGTCTGAACCTCAAGCCCGGTGCCTCCATGGGGTTGATGAAAAAGGACATGGGCGGTGCTGCCGCCGTTCTGGGGCTTGCGCATATGATCATGGCAACCGGACTGCCCCTGCAATTGCGTGTGCTGATCCCTGCGGTTGAGAATTCGGTTGCGGGCAATGCCTTTCGCCCCGGCGACATCCTGACTTCGCGCAAGGGTCTCACGGTCGAGATCAACAATACCGATGCCGAAGGGCGTCTGGTGCTGGCCGATGCGCTTGCTCTGGCAGACGAAGACGCGCCCGATCAGATCATCTCGATGGCGACCCTGACGGGCGCGGCCCGCGTGGCCGTGGGCCCCGATCTGGCACCGTACTTCAGCGATAACGCAGAGTTCGTTGCGGCATTGGAGGCTTCTGCCGCCCAAAACGCCGACCCTGTCTGGCGCCTGCCGTTCCACGACCCCTATGAGGCCATGATTGAACCGGGCATCGCCGATCTGGACAATGCCCCCAAAGGCGGGTTTGCGGGCTGCATCACCGCGGCATTATTCCTGCGCCGCTTTGTAAGCGACAGCCCTTACGCCCACTTCGACATCTACGGATGGAACCCCAGCGACGCGCCCGCCCGCCCCAAAGGCGGCGTGGGCCAAGCCACCCGCGCGCTTTACGCCGCCTTGCCGAAGATGCTCGATTTATGAGCGATCCGCGCCTGACCCCTGATCCCGCAGCCGTCACGCATGAAGCGCCCCTGACGGTGAACGCCCAGATGGTCAACCTGACGCGCGCGCCTGACGGCCCGCGTGACCGCCAACTGGTCTTTGGCGAAGACGTGATCAGCTTGGGCACAGACCACATCTGGTCCTATGTCCGCTGCCTGCGCGACGGGTATCACGGCTGGATTGATGGCACCTGTCTGATCGGCACAAACCCCGCAACCCATGTGGTTTCGGCCCGCTGCACCCACAGCTACGAAGAGGCCAACTTCAAATCACCCGATGTGATGAACCTCAGCCATGGCAGCCGCCTACGCGCTTTTGCAGAGACTGAGAAATTCATTGAGACGCCCGAAGGCTTCGTCCCCAGACAACACGTCAAACCTGTCGGCCATTTTGAAACCGATCCGGCAGAAGTGGCGAGCCTCTACCTTGGAACGGACTACCTCTGGGGCGGCAATTCTTGTTGGGGCATTGACTGCTCGGGCCTTGTCCAGGCTGCCTTGCTGGCCTGCGACATACCGTGTCCGGGCGACAGTGACATGCAGATGACCCTTGGCGCGCCCGCTTCGGCGCCTTATCAGCGCAACGACCTGCTGTTCTGGAAAGGCCACGTGGCCCTGGTGACGGACCCTGACACCCTGATCCATGCGAATGCCCATGCCATGGCCGTCACTTACGAGCCGATCG
>CALAIJ010000030.1 GCA_937923365.1 uncultured Sulfitobacter sp. | reverse complement strand
CGGCGGTTTTGGCGACGATTTCCTGAAGGGCAACGACGGCAACGATACGCTTGATGGCGGCGACGGCGACGACATGATGTATGGCGGCGCGGGTGCAGACACGTTCCTGTTTGCCTACAACGATGCCTTCGAGACGAATTCAGTCATGGATTTCGAGGACGGCGTTGACACGATCCGCATCATCGAGCTGGGGTTGAATTACAACAACATCACGCTTTCTGCGGGGGATAATGCTGCGGACTCTGTGATCAGCTATTCGAACTGGTTCCGCGTGGAGCTGACGGGTGTGACCGTTGCCGAATTGGACAGCTCTGACTTCCTGTTCGTGTAAAACGCAAAGCACACCGCTTTTACAGAGCGGTGTTGGCCTTGACGTAATGGAGGGGCAGCATAATGGGCTGAGAGAAGCCTATTATGCTGCTGGCAGTACCGCAACTTCGACATGGTGGGGCAGGGTTTCAACGATCTGACCCTTGTCGGTGTCTTTGATGGCATAGCCGTAGCCTGCAAGACGGTGCTTCCACTCGCGCTGGCTAAGGGCGACGTCGCGCTCCCGCAAAACGAGGTCAACCACCTGAGCGGCGATGAAGGGATCTTTGTTAATCATGACAGACATTTGGTGTCTCCTCATTGGGTTTCGATAGGAAACAATCTGTCGCGCAATCAGGGCAGGATTTCCGCCGGATTACGGCAGTATAAGGGTCATTTCGAGAACAGCAGCCAATGCTGGCATTACGTCAACATCTTAAATAAACTATATATTTCAGATATTTAGATGAAATTCAGCTTAAACATGATCTGCGTAGTCCAAGACAAATTTGCCTTGTTCAACTGTATCGGGAATCGAAACACCTCTGGCGTGTGCGACCTTAGCCATGGCCTGGGCTGCGGATTGGCCCTGCAAGACCAGCACACCGGACGTCACCATACCAGAGCGCCCGATGCCCGCACGGCAATGCACGGCAACACCGTGGCCCGCCTCCAGCCATGCGTTGATCTGTGCAACAAGTGCAGCAAACACGTCTGGATCAGGCAGCCCAAAATCCACGATCGGGTGCTGGGAAAAGGTGATCCCCGCTGCTTCGCAAACGGGCCCCTCTTCGCTCAGCCCCAAAAGGACTGCCTCATCGCAGGCCAGCATGGAGACCACATGATCAGCGCCCTGCCTGCGGTAGTGATGCACCGCATCAGTCAGATCGCCAGACGGGCATGGCATGATCCACAACCGCCCCTTGGCGCTTTGCGAGATCTCAAACATCGCAGGTCAGGATGACATGCCCGCCTCGGCCTCGATCTGTTTGCGCGATTTACGCGCCCGTTCCGTCGCGGATTTAAGCTGCCCACAGGCGGCCATGATGTCCTCGCCACGCGGGGTGCGAATGGGGCTGGCATACCCGGCCTTGTAGATGATGTCGGCAAACTTACGGATGCGGTTGTTGCTGGAGCGTTTGTAGGGCGCACCGGGCCATTCGTTGAACGGGATCAGATTGATCTTGGCGGGAATGCCCCGGATCAGATCGACCAGACGGTGCGCGTCTGCATCGCTGTCGTTGACCCCGTCGAGCATGACATACTCGAAAGTGATCCGCTCTGAATTGGACACCTTGGGATAGGCGCGCAAGGCCTCAAGCAAGGCATCAATGTTCCAGCGCTTGTTGATGGGTACCAGTGTGTCGCGCACCGCGTCCGTGGTGGCGTGGAAACTGACCGCTAACTGGCAACCGATCTCTTCGGCAGTGCGCGCGATCTCTGGCACAACACCCGAGGTGCTGAGCGTGATGCGACGGCGCGACAGTTGGATGCCTTCGGCGTCCATGGCGATCTTCATCGCATCGCGCACATTCTCGAAGTTGTACAAAGGTTCGCCCATGCCCATCAGCACGATGTTCGACAAGAGCCGTGTTTCGTCTTTGGGCGCGCCGGGCACCGGCCATTCGTTCAGATCGTCGCGGGCCATCATGACCTGACCGACGATCTCTCCGGCCGTGAGGTTGCGCACCAGCTTTTGCGTGCCCGTGTGGCAAAACGAACAGGTCAGCGTGCAGCCGACCTGGCTGGAGATGCACAGCGTGCCGCGCCCCTCTTCCGGGATATAGACGACCTCGACCTCGTGCCCGCCTGCAATGCGCACCAGCCATTTGCGCGTCCCGTCGGTGGAGACCTGTTTGGACACCACTTCAGGGATCTCGATCACGAATTTTTCTGCCAGTTCCGCGCGGAACACCTTGGAGAGGTTCGTCATCGCTTCAAAGTCGCGCACCCCCCAGCCGTAGATCCACTGCCAGATTTGGCCGACGCGCATCTTGGCCTGCTTTTCCGGAGTGCCTGCTGCGATCAACGCGTCGCGCATGGCATCACGGGTGAGGCCCACCAGATTGATCGGCCCGTCAGGCAACTTGCGCGGAATGGTGTGAACGTCTTGGGTGATGGGTGCGGACATGGGGCAGGACCTTATGACAGGAATTTCGCCCGCTATATAGGATCGCGCGCAGAATGCAAAAGGCCGGCGCCCTTGGGGTCTGCCGGCCTTTCATTGTGTTTCTGGGTGACCGCCCTATCCGCCGCAGCGTTTCGCCGCATCTTCGACGGCTGCGGTGAATCCCAGCAGGCTGAAGGTGTCTTTGGTGTTGGTGCCGCGACCCGACCGCGCACTGAGGATGGCGCTGGCGCCGCGCTTCATGGCGGCAATGATCTTAGCATCGTCACCCGTGGTTGCGGGCCATGCCCACTGACCTTCGGTGAACAATTCGAACTTCCGACCGGAAATATCGACGCTCACGGTCGAGCCGGACGCGAAAGGATATCCGCCTGTAAAGGCAACCTGACCCTTGGCGCCGGCAGAGGGGCGGTAAAACACCATCAGCAGGATTTGCCCGCGGTTCACGGCGACAACGCGCCCGTCTTTGGTGTTCACGGTCTCTTTAGGGGTGGAAACACCCCAGCATTCCGTTGGGTTGGATTCCACAAAAACCGACCAGTCGGTTTTGGCGGCCACTTGATTCGTGCTTTGCGACTGCGCGCTGGCCCCCGTGGCCATCATCGCGGCAAAACCCGCAGCACACCCGATCATCTTAAACATTTGCATCTGTCCAGCCTCCAGCCGTCTTTAACCTCAATCAATGATATGGGCCCTGATGGCGGCTGATTTCATGCCGCTCTCTTGCAAGTGCCCGTCTTCTTCTCGACAACAAGCATAATAACGCCATTCATGCGACAGACAAAACCCTGTTTGGCAGGTTTTTGCCCATAAATTCGTGATCAGACAGGAGAAACCCATGACCAACCCCGCTCCATTCGCAGAAATCTGGCGTGACGACTTTCTGGAAAGCGTACATTCGGGGCATGCGGTGGTCTGCGATGATACGGGCCAGATCGTGCAGGCCTGGGGCGATCCGGACGCGGTGATCCTGCCGCGATCCTCGTCAAAGATGATCCAGGCGCTGCCCTTAATCACTTCCGGGGCCGCGGATGCGGCAGGGCTGACCACCGAGCAACTGGCGCTTGCCTGCGCCTCCCACCAAGGGGCGGCGATCCATACGGAGCGTGTAGGTGTCTGGCTTGATACGTTGGGATTAACCGATGACGCCTTCCGGTGCGGCCCGCAAGAACCCGCTGACGTGGACGCCCGTGAAGCCCTGATCCGCGCGCATGAAAAGCCCTGCCAGATCCACAACAACTGCTCGGGCAAACACGCGGGCTTTTTGACCCTGACCAAACATCTGCAAGCAGGCCCTGAATACATCGACCCGGCCCACCCATTGCAAGTGGCCTGCCTGAACGCCTTCGAAGAGGTCACGGGCGAGACATCACCCGGCTACGGCATCGACGGCTGCTCGGCCCCGAATTTTGCCTGCACGTTGCACGGCATGGCCCGCGCGATGGCCCATTTCGCGGCGGCTCCTGACGGATC
Organism: uncultured Sulfitobacter sp.; assembly: GCA_937923365.1. Classification (GTDB taxonomy): domain Bacteria; phylum Pseudomonadota; class Alphaproteobacteria; order Rhodobacterales; family Rhodobacteraceae; genus Sulfitobacter. Next base: position 10,057 of record CALAIJ010000030.1, on the reverse strand, counting down.
AGCAGAGGCGCGTCTGCACCAGGCCATGCGTTTGCACCCTGAACTGGTCGCAGGCGAAACCCGCGCCTGCACCGAGCTGATGCGCGCGATGAACGGCACGGTTGCGTTGAAAACCGGCGCTGAAGGGTTCTTTATTGCGATCCTGCCAGAGCGCAAACTGGGCATCGCCCTGAAAGCTGCCTGTGGCACGACCCGCGCGGCGGAATGTGCCATCGCCGCAATCCTCGTGGGCCTGGGCGCGCTTGATGCGGGTCATCCCGCGACCCTCAAGCGCATGAACGCCCCCATCCGCAACTGGCGCGGTGTTCGCACCGGCACGCTGAAACCTGCCGCACCCTTGCTGCAGGTTTGACCGCGTTACATTTCAACGATTGGCGCCACCTCGGCAGAGCCTGAACCGTCCATGACCATCGGATTCTGAGCGGCCAGTGCGCAGGCCTCTTCGATATTGTCAGCCCTTAGAACAGTAAACCCTGACAGGGGGTTGGACCCGCCATTGTCAGCGACCCCATGTGCCGTGACGGTCTTGGACATCCCCACCGGAGAGCCGGGGTTCACCACCCGTTCGCCCAGCATTTCGTACCAAGCGCCCCATGCGGCCATGGCTTTTGCGCCTTCTTCCGGCGTGTCGGGCATTTTGCCTCCGTGATAGGCGATCATGAAATCAGGCATCGGTTTCTCCCCTTTGTGACCTTTCGCTTAATACCACGAAAACACCCTATTGGCCAAACCGCCGCTTGCTTCTAGATGCTCTCCGGATCCAAGGGGTCCGGAACTGGCCCCTGCCCGACCTTGGCCTCAGGCACAAAAGTCGGCTTTCGCGACGCCCTGCACGTACAAAAGCGCAGTCAGATCGCCAAAGTTGATTCGAACCTCACATTGTGCGGCAACGGACGGCTTGGCGTGCAGCGCCACACCAAGACCGGCGCGGTGTAACATGCCCAGATCATTGGCCCCGTCACCCACAGCAATGACATCCTGCGCGCCGATCTCCAGACGCGCGGTGATCTCTTCAAGCGCATCCACCTTGGCTTGCTTGCCAAGAATGGGCACCCCGACATCACCGGTCAGCACACCGTCTTGCACAATCAGCGTGTTGGCGCGGTTTTCGTCAAACCCGAGCATGGCTGCAACCCGCGCCGTAAACGCCGTGAACCCGCCCGAGACCAACGCCGCATGCCCCCCTTGCGCCTTCATCGTCGCCAGCAACGTGGCCCCACCGGGCATGAGTGTGATCCGTGTCTCCAGCACCGTGTCGATGACAGATGCGGGAAGCCCTTTGAGCAGGCCCACCCGTTCGCGCAACGCCCCCTCGAAATCCAACTCTCCGTTCATGGCCAGTGCGGTGATGTCTTTGACGCGGTCCCCGACGCCTGCCTCTTCGGCCAGCTCGTCGATGCATTCCTGCTGGATCATGGTGCTGTCCATATCGGCCAGCAGCATCCGCTTCATCCGGCCCTCGGAGGGCACGACAATCAGATCGACGCCCAGCGCCTGACAGCTTTGCCAGACATCCCAACGGTTGTCGGGCATGGCGATCAGATCGAACTCGACCGCCTCTCCGGGGGCCAGCCACCGCGCAGGGCTGCCGCCCCATGCCGCCCGCAGGCTTTCAACCAGTGACGGGTCCAAAGGCCCACTATCGGGGGCTGTCAGCAAAACGGCAGTGAACATGGCAAAAGTTTCCTATTGGCGTCGGGCGTGTCGCAAATTCTATCCGAAGCGGCGCTATAGCCCCGTTTTTGCGGTTGCACCAGCGGGATTAGCCCCGTAGCTCCGTCCGTGGGACACCCTTCCCCAACGAAGGGCATTTATCTGTAAGGATAGCAGCAATGACGACACTCCACGCGGCCACGCGGCCGAACACGAAACCTGTTGCCATACCGGCGAACCCGCGTTTCTCCTCTGGCCCCTGCGCCAAACCCCCCACATTCGATCTGGCAAAGCTTGCGTCAGCCCCCTTGGGTCGCAGCCACCGCGCGGCCCCCGGCAAGGCCAAGTTGAAGGCGGCAATTGAACGTACCCGTGACATTCTTGGCGTGCCTGCGGACTACCGTATCGGCATTGTGCCAGCCTCGGACACGGGCGCCTACGAGATGGCGATGTGGAACCTGCTGGGCGAACGCCCGGCCGAAATGGTCGCATGGGAATCATTCGGATCAGGCTGGGTCACGGACGTAGTCAAACAGCTTAGGATCGAGGCCACAACCCACACCGCCGACTATGGCGAGATCGTGGATATGGCCGCGCTGAACTATGACAACGATGTCTGCTTTACGTGGAACGGCACGACATCCGGCGTCCGTGTGGCCTCTGGCGATGTGATCCCTGCGGACCGCGCAGGCCTGACGCTGTGTGACGCCACCAGTGCGGCCTTTGCGATGGACCTGCCGTGGGACAAACTGGATGTGACCACCTTTAGCTGGCAAAAAGTGCTGGGCGGCGAAGCGGCGCACGGCATGCTGATCCTCTCCCCCCGCGCAGTGGAACGGCTCGAGGCGTATACGCCCCCATGGCCCTTGCCCAAGATTTTCCGCCTGACCAAGGCAGGCAAACTGATCGATGGTATCTTTGAGGGGGCAACCATCAACACGCCTTCTATGCTGTGCGTCGAAGACTACCTGAACGCGCTCGATTGGGCCGAAACCGTGGGCGGCCTGAAAGGCCTGATCGCGCGGGCGGATACAAATGCGGGCGCCATCGCCGATTTCGTCGCAGCCCACACGTGGATCGACCATCTGGCCGTTGATCCGTCCACCCGGTCCAATACGTCCGTGTGCCTGAAGTTCACGGATGATCGCATCACTGACGGAGCAGCCTTTGCCAAAGCCATCGCAGCGCGTCTGGCTGATGAGAACGTCGCGCTGGATATCGGCGCCTACCGCGATGCCCCTGCGGGCCTGCGCATCTGGTGTGGCGGCACGGTGGAAACCTCGGACATCGAGGCCATGCTACCCTGGCTCGCCTGGGCTTTTGAGACCGAAATCACCTCATAAGCGGTGCGCCTGAAGGCACACCCTACGTAGGGTGCGCGTTTATCGCGCACCGCCCCCCCATTAAAAAAGGACCATCCAAATGGCGCCCAAAGTACTCATCTCCGACAAACTCAGCCCTGCAGCGGTGCAAATCTTCAAAGATCGCGGCATCGACGTGGATTTCCAACCCGACGTGGGCAAGGACAAAGACCAACTGGCCAAGATCATCGGCAATTACGACGGCCTTGCGATCCGGTCCGCCACGAAGGCAACGGCCAAGATCATCGCCGCAGCTGACAACCTCAAGGTCATTGGCCGCGCTGGCATTGGCACGGACAACATCGACAAGGATGCCGCCTCCAAGAAGGGCATCATCGTGATGAACACGCCCTTCGGCAACATGATCACCACCGCCGAGCATGCAATTGCGATGATGTTCGCCGTGGCGCGACAAATCCCCGAGGCCTCCGCCTCTACCCACGCGGGCAAGTGGGAAAAATCCAAGTTCATGGGTGTTGAGCTGACCGGGAAGACCCTTGGCGTGATTGGCGCGGGCAACATCGGCGGCATCGTCTGTGACCGTGCCCGTGCGCTCAAGATGAAGGTGCTGGCCTTTGATCCCTTCCTCGGCGACGAAAAAGCCGAAAAGATGGGCGTTGAAAAGGTGGAACTGGACGATCTGCTGGCGCGTGCCGACTTCATCACGTTGCACGTGCCTTTCACCGATCAGACGGCCAATATTCTCAGCCGGGAGAACCTTGAGAAAACCAAGCCCGGTGTGCGCATCATCAACTGTGCCCGTGGCGGTCTGGTGGACGAAGAGGCGCTGGCCGACCTGCTGAAATCCGGCCATGTTGCAGGGGCCGCCTTTGACGTGTTCAAGACCGAGCCCGCCACCGAGAACCCGCTGTTCAACCTGCCAAACGTGGTGTGCACCCCGCACCTGGGCGCGGCCACAACCGAGGCGCAGGAAAACGTGGCACTGCAAGTGGCTGATCAAATGTCGGACTACTTGCTGACGGGGGCGGTCTCCAACGCGCTGAACATGCCCTCCGTGACTGCCGAAGAGGCCAAGGTCATGGGGCCGTGGCTGAAACTGTCCGGTCATCTGGGCAGCTTTATCGGGCAGCTGACGGATGAGCCGATCAAGGCGATCAACATCCTTTATGACGGTACCGTCGCAGACATGAACCTCGAGGCGCTGAACTGTGGCGTGGTTGCAGGCATCATGAAACGCGCAAACCCTGACGTGAACATGGTCTCTGCCCCTGTGGTCGCCCGCGAAAAAGGCATCCAGATCAGCACGACAAATCAGGACAAATCAGGTGTCTTTGACGGCTACATCAAAGTGACCGTTGTGACGGACAAACGCGAACGCTCCATCGCCGGTACGGTGTTCAGCGACGGCAAACCGCGCTTTATCCAGATCAAGGGCATCCAGATCGACGCCGAAGTGGGCGCGCACATGCTGTATACCACCAACGAGGACGTCCCGGGCATCATCGGCACCTTGGGCCAGACGATGGGCGAGAACGGCGTGAACATTGCCAACTTTACGCTAGGCCGTGCTGCGGTAAAAGGTGAGGCGATTGCGCTGCTTTATGTAGACGAAGAAGTCCCCGCCGCCGTGATCGACAAGCTCAAGGCGACCGGCATGTTCACGCAGATCAAACCGCTGCAGTTTGACGTGGCCTGACCACATGACGCGCGGCGCGGAGGATGGCTATGTGCTGTGTACCACGCCGCGCAGTGGCAGCACGATGCTGTGCGGCATGTTGCGGGACACTGGCATGGCTGGTGTGCCTGACAGCCATTTCCATCAGCCGTCGCTTGCCAGCTGGCGGCAGGCCAATGGCCTCGTGGCGGATGCACCGCTCTGTGATATTCTTGCCGCGGCTCTAAAGGCGGGTCGCGGTGACACCCCGGTGTTCGGCCTGCGTTTGCAACAACATTCCACCGGGTTTTTCTTTGAAACACTGAGGAGCGCATTCCCTGATCTGACCGATGACCGCGTCCGTCTGGAGGCCTCTTTCGGCAAGCTGCGGTTCATCCATCTGCGGCGACAGGACAAGCTGGCACAGGCTATTTCCTTTCTGCGCGCACAACAGAGCGGACTTTGGCACCGCCATGCGGACGGGCGCGCACTGGAACGGCTGGCCCCCGAGGGCACAGCAGGCTATGACACCCAAAGCATCACGGCACAGATCGCAAATTTTGAACGTCAGGACTTAGCATGGCAAAACTGGTTCAACGCCCAAGGCATCGCACCCTTGACGCTTGAGTATGAAACCCTGTCGGCGCGCCCCCTTGCCTGCCTGCGTGAGGTGCTTGGGTTTCTGGACCTGCCCGTGACAGCAACGGCAACCGTGAAGGTCGGCACATCCAAACTGGCCGATGCACAAAGCGCAGAATGGGCCGCCCGATACCGCTCTGAAAGGCCCGAGGAATGACCTCAACAGCCTCCCTTTACGCCATCGGCGATATCCATGGCCAACTCGCCGAATTGCAACGTGTTCTGGCGCTGATCGAGGCGGACGGCGGTGTGGATGCGAAAATCGTGTTTCTCGGCGACTACACCGACCGCGGCGCAGACAGCCGCGCCGTGATCGACCTGCTGCTGGAGGGCCGTGATCAGGGCCGAAACTGGCACTTCATCAAAGGCAACCACGACCGCATGTTTGAATGGTTTCTGGAACCCTACCCGCGCCACGAAGCCTATCTGCCCATTGAGCTTAGCTGGCTCAACCCGCGTTTGGGGGGCGACACAACGCTGGCGTCTTACGGGCTGGCCTTTACCGATAAGGACCGTCAGATCAACGTCCACGCAGAGGCGCTGACGGCGGTCCCCCAGACCCATCTGGAGTTCTTGCGCACCCTGCCCCTGACCTTTGAAACGGACGATCTGTTTTTCTGTCACGCAGGCATTCGCCCCGGTGTCCCCTTGGCCAAGCAAACCGAAGAAGACCTGCTGTGGATCCGGCAGGAATTTCACAAAGACAGCCGCAGGCATCCCAAGCTGATCGTACACGGCCACACGCCCGTCGACGCCGCGACCCACTACGGCAACCGCATCAACCTCGATACTGGCGCAGGCTATGGCAAACCACTGACCGCAGCAGTCTTTGAAGGCGCCGACTGCTGGCTGCTTACGCGCGAGGGCCGCGTTGCCTTGACCCCCTGAAGGCCAGCAGCACCAACGCCCAGAACAGCAAACCCTGACTGTGGGCGGAGAGGCTTTGGTCGGCGGTGAAGCACGCATAGCGGACCATCTGCCCCAGAGGCGGCCACCCGATCACCCATTGCGCGGGCAGCCCTTCGATGATCATCCGGTAATAGGTGTAGTAGATCTGTGGCGACAGCCAGACAAACAACGCAAAGACGACACCCGCCAGAACCAGCCGGTTCAAAATCCGGTAGCCGCGCATAAGGCGGTAGGCCGCCCCGAGGGTCGCCACGGCCAAAACCGCCGACAGCAGGGCCAGACCGATCTGCCCGAACTGGGACAACGTGAAAAAGGAATCTTGCGCGTAAGTCACCCGCGCAAAGTGGTCCTACTCCGCGGCTTTGACCAGCCCCGGTTCTGCCAGCAGGCTTTGCGCAAATCCGGTAAAGTCGGGGGCATGCAAGAGCGTGACACCTGCCTTGGCGATGGCAGTCATCGCTTCCTTGCTGTGCGCATCAGGGCCGGGGCCGGGTTCGCGTAGGACAACGGCCCTGATCCGGTCGGGATGCCGCTGGATCGCATCGCGGTACACAAAGGCATCATGCTGTCCGGTGTCCCCCACCAACACAAACGTCAGGTCAGGGTTGGCAGCAAGGATCACATCAATGCTCCCGCCTTTGTGGTCCCCATGGGTGCCGGTGATGAACTGCGATTGGCTCAGACCCAAATCGCGCAGGAATTTCGGGCCCCGTACAAGACCTGCGCGGGCAAAGATACGCTCGAGAAAATGATGCAGGTTCCATGGGCTTGAGCTGACGTAATAGACGGGGTTCTTGCCGCCTCGCGACAGCGCGCTCATGAAGGACACCGCGTCGGGGAAAATCTTGCGCGTCATGGCGTTGCCGGTCAGTGACGTCCACAAGTTGCGGACCAGAGAATAGGCGCCCGTCTGCAACATCGTGTCGTCGATATCAGAGATGATGCCGAAATCTGCGTTGCCCTCTGGCACCAGCACGGAGCACTGCGTCACACCTGTGCGGCCTGTAATGGAAACCTCCACGTCGGCCCAACCCTCGATGTCTTCGCGCGGCAGCAGCAAGGTAAAGTATCCCTCTTCGTCGGTGCGCGCGCGAACGCCCTTTGCCGACACCTCGACGTCGGCAACCTCATCCGTCAGGAACAGGGAGAACATCTGGCGAAAATTCACCCAGGCCGATTGATCCGGCGTGGGCTTGTTGCGCCTGAGCGCCGCAAGGACGCGACCGCGCACAACCCATTGGTCCGGTGTGGCATAGCCGATGTAGGGCTCGATAATACGCCGCGTGTCGCGTTGTCCGCGCAGGCGGTCGAATATCTGCTCGGCGCGCAGGGCGATGGCATGGATGCTCTTTTTGATCATAGGGACACAACGCACAAACCGGCTGATGGTTCACCAAAATCGCCCCGCCACTGCGTCTGCCTGGGGTCAGGACCTTTTGACGGCAGGTTACTAAAGACATTTCACAAACCGCAGGCCATAGTTTGTGCAACCAACATTCCGGAGAACTCCATGACCAATGATATCGTCATTCTTAGCGGCGCACGCACGGCCATCGGCACCTTTGGCGGCGCGCTGTCTGCGACGCCGCCTGCAGCACTTGGCACAGCCGTGGCCGCAGCAGCCATGTCCCGCGCAGGCGTTGATCCGGCGCAGATCGGCCACGTGGTGATGGGCCATGTCATCAATACCGAACCGCGCGATATGTACCTGTCGCGCATTGCTGCCCGTGACGCTGGCATTCCCGATGAGACACCCGCAATGAACGTGAACCGTTTGTGCGGCTCCGGCGCGCAGGCGATTGTCTCGGCGGTGCAGAACCTGATGCTCGGGGATGCGGACTTTGCGCTGGCGGGCGGGGCCGAAAGCATGTCGCGTTCTCCCTACATCATGCCTGCCGCGCGCTTTGGTCAAAAGATGGGCGATGTGCGCGCGCTGGATATGATGCTGGGCGCGCTGAACTGCCCCTTTGGCACCGGCCACATGGGTGTGACGGCCGAAAACGTCTCGGCTGAGCATGACGTCAGCCGCGCCGATCAGGATGCCTTTGCCCTTGAAAGCCAGCAGCGCGCCGCCCGCGCCATTGAGGCCGGACATTTCAAGGACCAGATCGTGCCCGTCGAGGTCAAGGTCAAGCGTGACATGGTCGCTTTTGACACGGACGAACACCCCAAGCAGACCAGCCTTGAGGCCTTGTCCGGCCTGCGCCCTGCCTTCCAGAAAGACGGCAGCGTGACAGCCGGCAACGCCAGCGGGATCAATGACGGTGCGGCCGCGCTGGTATTGGCCACTGCTGAAGCGGCCAATGCCTCCGGCCTTACACCCCGCGCCCGCGTCCTTGGTTATGCCCACGCAGGGGTGCGCCCCGAAGTGATGGGCATCGGCCCCATCCCGGCTGTGGAAAACCTGTTGAAACGCACAGGCCTCGCCATCACCGACTTCGACGTCATTGAAAGCAACGAAGCCTTTGCCGCCCAAGCCATCGCGGTGAACCGCGGCCTTGGTCTGGACCCTGCGAAAGTGAACCCGAACGGCGGTGCTATCGCGCTTGGCCACCCCGTCGGCGCGACGGGTGCGATCATCACCGTCAAGGCGCTGGCGGAACTGGAACGCACAGGCGGCAAACGCGCATTGATCACTATGTGCATCGGTGGTGGCCAGGGCATTGCGCTGGCGATTGAGCGCTGCTGATCCCTGCCAAAGGGGTCAAAACCCTCGGGGGCGTGTGAGGGCCGACAGCCCTCACCCGCCAGCCCCCGTGCTGGCGGCCCCACGGCGCGGCACGCGCAATCCCTCTAGCCAGAGGACAGCCTTGCAGCCCGCGTCACCAGTTTCTCGGCCAGTCGCGGCCCGACACCGGGGCGCGACCACGGGCAGACGGCGATGCAGATCGCACAGCCCTGATGCTGGTTGAAATACGGCAGGCACTTGTCGAAATCGACGTACCATTTCTCTTGGCCCCGCACGGTCTGCTTGGTCTGGAACAAGGCCTCGGGCGGGCAGGCATCCTCACAAATGCGGCAAGCGCTACAGAAATCATCAACGCCGAATGTATCTGCATCGGTGGGTAGAAACGGCGCGTCGGTCAGCACAGCGGACAACCTGAATGACGCGCCCATCTCGCGGTTGATGATGGAGCCGTGCTTGCCCAACTCCCCGAACCCGCAGGCGATGGCGGGCGGGATCATGGTCAGTTTGGTGGCCATGGGGCCCGTGACGGGCTTGGCCTCCCACCCTTGCTTTCGCAGCCACGCGGTGATCTCGATCGCGGCGGCCGCGGCACGATGATACTGCTGCATCACTTCGAGGCCGGCTTGCGGATCAGGCGCCTTTGAAATCTCGTCATAGTCATGCTGCACGCCCGCAATAATCACGCGCGAATACGGCATGTCGACGCCATCAAAGCACCACTCGGGCCGCATTTCTGCGACACCGATCTGCTCGCAGTGGCCCTGCGTTACAAAGCGGTCCAGCAGGCCGGACCATGCGGCAGGGGTATGCGCTGCGGGTGTCTTGGCCAGATCGGGCAAGGGGCGCTGGGACACCTCCTGCCGTTTGACACGCAGGTCTGCATATTCAGGCAGGCCGGGATCAACGGTGTAGAACCATTTCTGCATATCGCCATGGGCAATCTGATCCGGATCGGGGGCCCAATAGACCACCTCGGGGCGGCGGAAATCAGTCTCTCCCAAGCCGTTGATGGCATTGCCGCTGACAACCGGCACACGGGCCATCTGTGCGGGGTCGGGCGTGAACGGGCGGTGCGGGTTCTGACGTGCCATATGGGCAGCTTAACGCGAAACCGGCTGATTCCCTCAAGAAATCGAACGCCTAGCCCAAGGCCTCTAGGATCATCACCATCCCGGCGCCAAAGACCGCCCC
>CALAIJ010000029.1 GCA_937923365.1 uncultured Sulfitobacter sp. | reverse complement strand
GCCTCGACGTTGCCTTGGGCAACCAATGTGCGGTCGCGGGTGATGAACACGGAATCGGCGACCAGCACCGCAGGCTTGCTGCTTTGGGCCAATGCGCCAAGGGGCAGAACGGCCAGCATCAACAGGGCAAGGATCAGCCGCATCTAGCCGTCCTCCACATGCAAGAGCAAGCCAAGGGCCAACAGGATCGCCGCAACAGGGGGTGCCCAAGCGGCCAGAAGAACGGGGATTTGCCCGTTCTCTCCCAAAATCTGAGCAAAGCTGCGTACGAAATACAAACCAAACCCCAAGAGCACTGCCGTCAACACAGCACGCCCGGTGCCGCCTGCACGGGTATGGCGCATGGTAAAGGCGCTCGCAACAAGAACCATCGCCACCAGAAACAGCGGGCGCGCAAATTCGGCCTGCAGCCAGACCTTGTGTTTGCGCGGGCTGAACCCTGCGGCCTCAAGCTGGCGGATGAATTCGGGCAACTGGTAGATGGACACGGCGGCCGGTTTGCCAATGCTTTCGCGGATGCGGTCCAGCGTGAGCGACGAGGGGATCGTGAGCGTCTCGTAGAACTGCGCTTCGCCCTCCGCATTGACACCTTGGGCCAGCGGCCAGGCCTTTGCATTGCGCAAGGACCATTCACCGTCTCTGAGCGCGGCACTTGCAGCCTCGATCCGTTGGACAGGGCCCAGATCGGGCGCGTAGGACAGGAAGGTCACGTCATAAAGCACGCTCGCATCCGCGTTCGAGCGCCATGCGCGGATCACGGTTTGACCGGCCTCCGAGCCTTGGCGCAGCCACAACCCTTCGTCACTGATCGACAGGGCGGCCGCCCCCCCTGCACGAAAGCCTTCGGAAAGTTGTAGATAACGCTTGCCCGTGGCCGCCACGATCGGGTTCAGCATAGTCACGGCCAGCCCGCCGATGACCAGTGCCACCACCACAGGCGCGATCAGCGCGCGCAGGGCAGATCGGCCAGCGGCACGCGTCACCACCATCTCGGACGAGCGGGCCAGCGCCAGAAACAATGTCACCGTCGCCAATATCACGATCAGGGGCAGGATCAGGTTGATCGTCTGCGGGGCGTTCAGCAGCGTCAGGCGCATCACATTGCCAAAGCCGATGTCATAGCCCGAGAACCGCCGCGCCTGATCCACCGCGTCCACCAGCACAACGAGCGCAAAAAGCACCCCCGTGATCATCAGGAATGTCATTGCAAAGCGGCGGGCAAAGTAGAAATGCAGGATCATGCGGTGCCCTCCGTGCGGGGGCTGCGGCGGTACCAGTTGGGGTTGGCGGCCTGAAACAGCATCGCCAGCACCAAAAGCGCGCCCAAAGCCGATGGCAGGTACATCAACGGCCACAGGCCCGCATTTTCGCGCACAGGGTCCACCATCACCCCGCGGATGCCATCAATGGCGATCAGCAGGAAAAAGGCGATTACGATCTCGCGCCAGACGCCAAAACGGCTGAACCCGCCCACCAGAAGCGTGGCAAAGCCCACCATGGCGGCCACAATGCAGAACAGGGGCTGGGCGAAACGGCTGTGCACTTCCTCGGCGATGGTGCCTTTGCTTTGCTTCAGACGTGTCGCCAGCGCGTCCCAATCGCCGATCAGGGCAGGGGTGGTCATATGGGCCAGTGTCAGGTTCTCCGCGCGGTCGGAGCTGACAAGCGACGAGATATCAAAGGAAAAGTCGCGGAATTTGGCGGTGGCCAACCGCTTGTCCGCATTCTCCAGCCGTTGCGCCAGACCGTCGACCATGATCAGCGTTGTGCCCTCCCCGTTGCGGACCAGATAAGCTTCGGCCGCAGTGTAAATCACACCTTCGTCGGGATTGCGGCGGTCGGACAGGAACACATCCCGCAGCACGCCGTCGTCGTCGATCAGGCGGGCGTAAAAGGTCACTTTTTCAGTGGGATGCAGGAATGTCCCTTCGGTCAGCAGGCGCGCAGTGACGTTCTGGCTGATCTCCTGCTCGCGCTCCGTCAGTTGCGCAGAGGCCAGCGGCACCAGAAAATGGCTGAGCACGGTCATCATCAGCGCCACACAAAGCCCGTAGACCAGCACAGGGCGCGCCAGCCGCCACGGGCCGGAGCCGGTGGATTGCAAGACCGTCAATTCGCTTTCGCCGGTCATCCGGTTGGTCACGTAGACCGCGGCGGCAAAGGCGGCGATGGGCAAAACGGTGGTGATCAGACGGGGCAGGCCAAGGGCGGTAAATTCAAGGAAGACAATCGCGGACTGCCCGTCGCCGATCAGCCGGTCAAACAGGACAACAGCGCGATTGATCCAGAACAGCGCGACCAGAACAAGCGCAAAGAAGCCAAACAGCACCAGTAGCTGCGACAGCATATAGCGGTCTACTCGGCCCACTCTTTTCCCCTGACGTTCGCTCTTGCGGCAATTAATGCGTAGCATACCCCAGATTAACGCTTGGCGAAACTCATATCTGGTCATGAGGCGGCTGGCGGGCTAGGTCTTGCGTATCACAGCCAGGAAAGCACCTCATGACAGCGCTCACCCCCCTCACATTTGCCGAAACCCAGATCGACGAAATCGCCAAGGCGAAGGGCCGCGTTGCGGTCTGTGTCGATCCCGAAGGACGCCTTGATGTAGGCGCGCGGCGCGTCAACAAGCTGACCAGAGGCGCATTGGCGCGTTTGGTCGAGAGCGAGGCGTTTTCCCAAGCAAAACCCGGCTCTGTGACCACCATGGCCTATCCTGCAGGGCTTGAGGCAGAAGCCGTCGACGTGATTTGCCTGCCCAAAAGCGCCGATCAGACGGCGGCGCGCAAGGCGGGGGCAGCACTTGCCAAGAACCGTGGCAAGGCCGACCTGCTGGTGCTGGCTGGCAGTTTCCGGCGCGTCGCGCAGATAGCCTACGGCATCGCCATGCGGGACTACACCTTTGAGGACCACAAAAGCGCGCCGTCCAAGGCCGAGGGTGCCGTGCGCATCATGTGTTCAAAGCCTGAGGATGCACAGGCAGAGGCGGCCCCCTTGATGGCCATCGCCGAAGGCGCGCATATGACCCGCGATCTGGTCAATGCGCCTGCAAATGTGCTGACCACCACCAATTTCGCAGAGCGGCTTGAGGAGATGTCCGCATTGGGCCTCAAGGTTGAGGTTTTGGATGAGGATCAGCTTACAAGCCTCGGAATGAATACACTTTTGTGTGTTGGGCAGGGCTCTGACAGCCCGTCCAAGGTGGTGGTGATGCGCTGGGATGGCGGCAAAAAGGGCGACGCACCTTTGGCCTTGGTCGGCAAGGGCGTGGTGTTTGACACCGGCGGTATCAGCCTCAAGCCCGGTGCGGGCATGGAAGACATGACCATGGATATGGGCGGTGCGGGCGTCGTGGCGGGCGTCATGCGTTCGCTGGCACTGCGTAAGGCCAAGGCAAACGTGGTCGGGCTGGTCGGCATTGTCGAGAACATGCCCAGTGGCAACGCGGTGCGCCCCGGCGATGTCATTACCTCCATGAAGGGCGACACGGTTGAAGTCATCAACACCGATGCAGAGGGGCGTTTGGTGCTCTGTGACGTCATGTGGTACGCGCAGGAAGAATTCAAACCCGCTGCGATGATCGATCTGGCGACACTGACGGGCGCGATCATTGTGGGGCTGGGGCATGAAAACGCGGGCGTATTTTCCAACGACGACGCGCTTTGCAATGCCTTCCTGAAGGCCGCGCAGACCGAAGGGGAAGGCGCGTGGCGCATGCCGCTGGGCCAAGCCTATGACGATCTGCTGAAAAGCCGGATCGCGGACATGAAGAACATCGGCGGACGGGCGGCCGGTTCGGTCACGGCAGCGCAGTTCTTGCAGCGTTTCGTGCAGGACGGCGTGCCGTGGATCCATCTTGATATCGCCGGTGTGGCCTCCGTCAAGGCGGAGACGGCGCTGGCACCCACAGGGGCCACCGGATGGGGCGTTGCCGCGCTTAACCGGTTGATTTCAAACATGTTCGAGGCGGATTGAGCCTGTCATGGGGGCGGCATATTTCTATCACCTGACGCGCAAGCCTTTGGTCCAGACCCTGACCATGCTGGTCGGCAAATCGCTGGAGCAAGGCTGGCGTGTGGCCGTGCGCGGCGTACATACCGAAGGGCTGGAGGCGCTCGACAAGGCGCTGTGGCTGGGGCCGGATGACGGTTTCCTGCCGCATGGCATGGCGGGCGGCACACATGATGCGGACCAGCCTGTTTTGCTGACCACATCAGCGGATGCGCCCAATGGCCCCCACTGCGTGATGTCCGTGCATGGGGCCGCCGTTGACGCGGCAGAAGTTGCGCGCCTTGACCGTGTTTGCGTGCTGTTCGACGGCACGGACGAGGACGCGTTGCAACGGGCGCGCGATCAGTGGAAGGCGCTGAAAGATGCGGGCGCATCGGCGCAATACTGGTCTGAAGAAAGTGGGCGCTGGGAAAAGAAGGCAGAGACCTGACGGCGCGGATGCCCTGAAAGGGCACCTTACTCCTAACGTGTCAAAATCAGCTCACCACCTGTGATTTCGATGCGCCCCCAGCGTTGCAGATAGCCCATGCCCAGCAAGGAGCCGTCCATTTCGCCCTGGTTCACCACCGCGCGCACATCGCGGTCCTCGGCATTTCCCAGACGGACCTGATCGAGCTTCACAAAAGCTGTGCGGACCATGCCGTTTGCGGTATTGGCACGGCCTGAATAGATCAGTGTTTCAGGATCAAGCCCCGCGCGGGCGGCATCCTCCTGGCTGAGCACAAGATCGGTCGCACCCGTGTCCACCACAAAGCGGATGGTGGCACCGTTCACCTCTGCCGCGAGGTAATAATGCCCGTCTGCGTTACGCGGCACCACGATCTGACCCGCAGAATTGACAGCAATCTGGCCGCGGCCCGTCTGATAGGTGATGTCTTGCCAAAGGCCCACCGCAGCGGCACCGCCGACAAAGATCATCCCCCAGATCGCGGCGTGCTGAAGCGTTTTGCCGAGCCCTTCACGGGTCTGCATGAAGAACCATCCGCCCACCATTGCCAAAAGCACGACAAGATAGATCAACCGGCCTGTTTCAAATTCACCCATGATAGGTCCTTTGCTGTGTTTGCCCCTATATAGGGGGGCAGGGCCCGCGCGTCAGCCCGCAGGGGGGGCAAAACCGAAGGCTGCCAGCCCATCAAGGACAAACTGCACCGAAAGGGCGGCGAGCAGCATGCCCAACAGGCGGGTGATCACGTTGATGACCGTTTTGCCCAGCACCCGTTCCAGATGGCCACTGATTTGCATCACAAGGCCCATCACGATCAGGGTCAGCACAGTGATGAGGGAGACAACAAGCAGCCCTTCGCCCCCCGGCTTTTCGCTGGTCAGAAGGATCACTGACGCGATCGCACCGGGGCCGGCAATCAGAGGAATGGCAAGCGGGAAGGCCGCGGGGTCGGGGCGGTCGTCCTCTTCCTCCGTGCGGTCCTCACGGCGTTTGGTGCGGCGCTCAAAAAGCATGTCCAATGCGGTGATAAACAGCAAGATGCCCCCCGCCACGCGGAAGGCTGGCATGGAGATGCCGATGAAATTCAAAATCGCCTCGCCCAGAGCCGCAAAAAGCAGCAACAGGATGCCCGCGATGAAACAAGCGCGCCACGCGGTGCGGCGGCGTTGCGATTGGGTCATGCCCGGTGTCAGGGCGATGAACAGCGGGGCGATCGCAATGGGATCAATCACCACGAACATGGTGACGAGCACGGTGATCATGTAAGCGGTGTCGAGCAGCATAGGCGGTTTGTCCAAAGGGGCGGGGCAAGCCCCGCGTTCCATGTGTTGTGTTGGAGGGCGCTGCCCTCCAGCCCTCCCGGGATATTTCGGGCCGGAAGAGGCAGGTCAGGCGGTGGCTTTCTCCAGCTTTTCTTCCGCAGTGACCCAAAGGGCTTCGGCCCGGTCGAGGGCATCCATCACTTCGGCGTATTTCTTGTTCCAGACCGCCAGTTCGCCCACTTTGGTGTCCTCATAGAGGGCGGGGTCGGCAAGCTTCTTGGCCAGTTTATCGCGCATCTCGTTGATCTTGGTCACGCGGGCCTCTGCGGTGCGGACGTCGCGGCGCAGGGCCAGCACCTCGTCGCGGGAGGCCCGTTTTGGCTTGGGCGCTTCCTTGGCTTTGGGGGCTTTGCTGACCGGTTTGGTGGGGGTCAGCAGCATCTGGCGGTAGGCTTCCAGATCGTCTTCATAGGGTGTCACGGTGCCATCCGAGACCAGCCAGAGGCGGTCTGCCACCATCGACAAAAGGTGCATGTCGTGGCTGACAAGGATCACAGCGCCGGAGTAGGCGGTCAGCGCCTCAACCAGTGCCTCGCGGCTTTCAATATCAAGGTGGTTGGTCGGCTCGTCCAAAATCAGCAGGTGTGGCGCGTCCAACGTGGCCAGTAGAAGCGACAGGCGCGCCTTTTGGCCGCCCGACAGACGCCCCACGGCGGTGTCCGACTGATCGGGGCCAAGGCCAAAGCCCGCCAGTTGAGCGCGCAATTTGGTCTGCAGGATACCGGGGCGGGCGGCGATCATGTGCTGGAGCGGGGTTTCCGCGATGACCAGCTCGTCCACCTGATGCTGGGCAAAGAA
>CALAIJ010000028.1 GCA_937923365.1 uncultured Sulfitobacter sp. | reverse complement strand
CTGGTCAAAGAAGGGCAGGAACATGGTGACTACCCTGCGAAAAGACGCGTGTAGAGGATCGACAGAAGCAGTCCGGCCAATGCGAAGATGATCGCATAGACAAAGGCATATTGCGCCACGTCCTTGCGGTTGCCACCGCGTCTTTTGGCCGAATAGCCACCGATCAAAGCGCCAAAGACCGCTACAATCAAAACATCCATGAATTACCGCCCGCTTTTATCCTTTGAGCGGGTTCAGCGATGCAATCTCGCGCAGCTTGGCCCGCACAGCCCAGTCAGGACCAAAGCCGTAGCGTGCCCAACCGATGCTGTCCAGCCTGACGCTGCGCGCCTCGGCGTGGCGGTTTTCAAGCTCCAGCGCTTCGGAGCGCAGCAACAGAAGGGTCGAGAGCAAGGCCGCGTTTTCGTTGGCATGCGCTGTCTGGATATGCGGCGCGATCAGGGTCAGGGCGCGGGCGCCATCGCCTTTGGACACGGCATAGGCGCTCAGCTGCGTGGCAACATAGGCGCGGTGCAGGCGGGTGCCGGGGGTGCGGGCGTAAAAGCGGTCCGCCAACTGGTAGTGTTTATGGGCGGCTTCGGGCTGGTCGCCCTGCAACACACGGCCCATCGCGTAATGCGAAAAGGCACGGCGGTGATCGTGCCAACCCATTGAATTTGCGATGCGAATGGCGTCACTTGCAGCCTTCTTCCGGCTGGCAGAAGAGATCGAGCGCCCCAAAGCCGTCTGGATCGAGCGGCTCCATGCTTGCGGTGTGCGGGTGGCATAGCGACCCGCTGCCTTGTTGCCGCGCGGGTTAATGCGCGAGAAGATCGCAGGCAGTTTGGCCGCCACTTCCCCACGGGACATGCCGGAACGCAGCGCCGGATCGTAGTAGGCGCGCAGGATCATCATATCAAAGCCCGTCAGAACCGTGTGCACGTTGTCATCGTTGAAAACGCTGTCGGGCAGGCGGTAAAGGTCGTTCAACGGACCCAAGGCCTGGGCCACTTCCTCGTGCAGGCAATCGCGGACTTCTTGAGGAGAGGCGTCATTGGGCAGGAAGATCGCGATCTTGCGGCGTTCGTCCAGAATGCCCCAGTCGGTTTTGATCTTGCGGCGGGATTTGCGGTATTCCTGCAAGGTGCTGACGTTGGGGGCGACAAAACAGGCGGCCTGCGGCAAGACGCGGCGGATGTCGGCGCGGCTGACGGCTTCGATGGTGATGTTCGCATCCGCATTTGTGGTGAAATTGATGTTAATCCGCGCCTCTGACCGAAGACGCGAGATCAGGCGCTTAAGGTCAGACCCCAGCGTGCCCGGCGGTTTGCCCGTCACACGGACGCTGATTGGTCCTTCAAAGCGGGTGAGGCGGGCCAGATCGCGGCCGCTTTCCATACGGAAAGACAACTCGATAAAGTCCAAAGCCAGATCATTATTCGACCGAACCGGTGCTGTTGGCAGCGAAGCGGAGAAATTTTTCATCGGCGGCAGGGTGCTGCCGGTGGAGATTGCGCGGGTGGCCACATCTGGCTGGGAGGCGGGAACGCAAGCGTTCAACAACATCACCAGCGGCAGGACAAGACGCCCGCTCACAGAAATAAGCCTTTAATCGCAATAGGTTGCACAGCCGTCATCTGCACATCGCACACACAAAAAGCGCGCGCAGAACCTGCGGTGGTATTCGTTAACATTTGCCTGCCTGCCCTTATGAGCCTTGTTCGGAGGTCTTTTCGCCCCTCAACCAGACCTTAGTAGGGAGCAATTAAGGCAAATTTGGGGCAAATGAGGCAAATAAAAGGCAGCCCCTTTCCCTGCGGGAAATTGGCAACAGTTTGTTCTTCTGGGTTGTGTTTAGCGGCCGCCGCGCGCCATGAAGGCAAGGCGTTCGAACAGGTGCACGTCCTGTTCATTCTTCAACAGGGCACCATGCAGTTTTGGCAAGGCAGAGGTGCCGTCGCCTTTCAGGTCTTCGGCGTCCATATCCTCGGCCAGCAGCAGTTTCAGCCAGTCCAGCACTTCCGAGGTGGAGGGCTTCTTTTTCAGGCCTTGCTGTTCGCGCACTTCGTAGAACTGTGTCAGCGCGGTTGTCAGCAGCGTCTCTTTGATGCCCTTGTGGTGGACTTCGACAATCTTGCGCAGCGTGTCCATGTCGGGAAACTGGATATAGTGAAAGAAGCAGCGGCGCAGGAATGCGTCCGGCAGCTCTTTTTCATTGTTGGAGGTGATGATGACGATGGGGCGGTTTTCGGCGCGGATCGTCTCGCCGGTTTCGTAGACGTAGAACTCCATCTTATCGAGCTCTTGCAGCAGGTCGTTGGGGAATTCGATGTCGGCCTTGTCAATCTCGTCAATCAGCAGGACGACCTTTTCGTCCGCTTCAAAGGCTTCCCAGAGTTTGCCCTTGCGGATGTAGTTCTTGACGTCGTGCACGCGTTCTTCGCCCAACTGGCTGTCGCGCAGGCGCGAGACGGCGTCGTATTCATAAAGGCCCTGTTGCGCACGGGTGGTCGATTTGATGTTCCATTCGATCATCCGCAGGCCAAGGCTGGCAGAGACCTGTTTGGCAAGCTCTGTTTTACCCGTGCCCGGCTCGCCTTTGACCAGCAGGGGGCGTTCCAGCGTGACGGCTGCGTTAACCGCGATTGTCAGGTCGTCGGTGGCCACATAATCGGCGGTACCTTGGAATTTCATTGTGTTTTCAACCCCTCATGGCGAATGCGCCGTGTTGTGATGCGTTAAACCAAAAATCCCCGGCATTGTGTAGTGACAATTCTTGGAGCCTGCGTTAGACGCTGCGTCAGGGAGCCATCCCATGGGAGAACAGCCGTCCATGCCAGACGACAAAGCCATCAAGGGGACAGATATGAAACAGGAAGTATTCCTGCCGGATGATTATTCTCCGGCCGAAGATGAACCGTTCATGAATGACAAGCAGACCGCGTATTTCCAGCGCAAACTGCTCAACTGGAAAGCCGAGCTGCTGGCCGGTAGCCGCGATACCATCGAAACGTTGCAAGACGGCACGCGCAACATTCCGGATGTCAATGACCGCGCGTCCGAAGAGACGGACCGCGCACTGGAACTGCGCACCCGCGACCGCGCGCGCAAGCTGGTCAACAAGATTGACGCAGCACTGCGCCGCATCGACGAAGGCGAGTTCGGCTATTGCTCAGTGACGGGCGATCCTATCTCTCTCAAGCGTCTGGACGCGCGTCCCATCGCCACCATGAGCCTTGAGGCGCAGGAAAAGCACGAGCGCCGCGAGAAGGTGCACCGCGACGACTGACGCCACGAAAAAGGCGTCAGCCATGCATCACGCGTGAAAAAATCACGTCTGTGACTGACTGCTGACACAATTTGTGACAATACGCCGGGGCAGACGCTTCGGCGTTTTGCATTTATGAGGTCGGTATGGCGATATCAAACGCAGTTGTGGTCGGAGGGGGGATCGGTGGCCTGGCCGTTGCCGCAGCCCTTGGGCAGCGCGGCGTTGCCGTGACCTTGCTGGAACAGGCCCCGCGCCTGAGCGAGGTCGGCGCCGGCGTCCAGATCAGCCCCAACGGGCTTGCCGTGTTGCGCGCCTTGGGCTGCGAGGCCGCGTTGCGTCAGAAAGGTGCCGTGCGAGGGCGTGCCGTTCAGTTGAACGACTTCAAAGGCGGCGCACCCGTGGCACGGCTGGACCTGACAAGGCTCGACGAACAGCAGAAATACTACTTTGTGCACCGTGCCGATCTGGTCGATGTGCTGGCAGGGGCTGCCAAGCGGGTCAATGTCACCTTCGAGATGGGCGTGCAGGCGGTCTCCGTGCATCCCGCTGATTTGCCGCAGGTCTCTTTGCTGGACGGCAGCAGCCGGCGCGCCAAGCTTGTGGTCGCCGCCGAAGGGCTGCATTCCGTCGCAAGGCGGGCGCTTAACGGGCCTGACGGCCCTGTGTTTTCCGGTCAGGTGGCGTGGCGGGCCGTTGTGCCCAACACATTTGACCACCCTGACGAGGCGCATGTCACCATGGGGCCTGGATGCCATCTGGTCAGCTATCCGCTCCGCGACGGATCCTTGATTAACCTTGTCGCCGTGCAAGAGCGGGACCACTGGGCAGATGAAGGCTGGCATCACCGCGATGATCCCGCCAACCTCAGAGCCGCCTTCGCCGGATTTCAGGGGCGCGCCGCCCAGATGATTGCCGCCGTCGAGGATACGGCCATTTGGGGCCTGCATGTGCATGATGTCGCCGCGCGCTGGCACAACAACGGGGTTGTTCTGGCCGGAGATGCCGCACACCCCATGCTGCCGTTTCTGGCGCAAGGGGCCAATATGGCGCTGGAGGATGCCTGGGTTCTGGCACACGAAGCCGTGCTTGGCGGCAAGGACTGGGCTGCGCGCTACCAGACTCGCCGCGCCGCACGAGTATCGCGGGTTGCCCGGGCCGCCGCAGACAATGCCGGACGCTATCATATGCGCCCGGGCGTGGTGCGGACGCTTGCGCATCTGGGTCTGCGGGTCGGCAGTCGCGTGGCACCGGGGCGGATGCTGGGTGCCTTTGACTGGCTTTATGGCTTGGATGTCACGCAGGCGGCGCCTCGACCTCGTTGAAGGGGCCGCTGCGCCAATATCGTGTCAGGTCTGCGCCCGTTGCAGCATGCCAAAAAGATCGCGGGGATCGTCAGGGTCCGCCAGCAGGTCCAGCGGATGGAAAAGGCCCGTCGCCGCGATCTGGTCGCGGACATAGCGCAGGGCAGAAAAATCCTCGATCGCAAAGCCCACGCTGTCAAAGAGCGTGATCTGTTTGGCATCCGTGCGGCCTTTGGCGGCCCCCGTCAGAACCTGCCAGAACTCCGTCACCGGATGATCTTCGGGCATCTGCTGGATTTCGCCTTCGATGCGGGTCTGTTCGGGGTATTCCACAAACACGGTCGAACGCGCCACGATGGCAGGGGCCAGCTCCGTCTTGCCGGGGCAATCGCCGCCGATGGCGTTGATGTGCACGCCTGAGCCGACCATATTGTCGGTGAGGATCGTGGCATATTGCTTGTCAGCGGTGCAGGTGGTGATGATATCCGCCCCCATCACCGCGTCCTCGGCAGAGGTGCATTTTGTGACCTCCAGCCCTTGGCCTGCAAGGTTGGCCGCACATTTTTCCGTGGCGGCAGGATCAACGTCGTAGAGGCGCACATGGGTGACGCCGACGATGGCTTTCATCGCAAGGGACTGGAATTCCGACTGCGCGCCATTGCCGATCATCGCCATGGTTTTGGAACCTTTGGGGGCGAGCACCCGTGCGACCATGGCAGAGGTCGCCGCCGTGCGCAGGGCCGTAAGGATTGTCATTTCCGACAGCAGCACCGGATAGCCCGTCGCCACATCGGCCAGCAGGCCAAAGGCGGTCACGGTTTGCAGGCCCCCCTTGGTATTGTCAGGGTGTCCGTTCACATATTTGAACCCGTAGACGTCCCCGTCAGAGGTGGGCATCAGTTCGATCACCCCTTGCTCTGAATGGCTGCCGACGCGGGGGGTCTTGTCGAACAGCTCCCAACGGTGGAAATCCGCCTCAATGGCGTCAGCCAGTCCGCACAGCATCGGCTCCACCCCGATATGGTGGATCAGTTTCATCATGTGGGCGACAGAGACAAAAGGCACGAGGGCCTTGTCAGAGGGGGGCAGTGCGGTCATGGCGTGGCTCCTTCAGGGGATCGGGCAGAGAGATGCAACCCCGCGATCATGCAGCGGACGGATCCGCCTGCGGTCTCGAGGGTGGGGATGTCGAAGGGCACGATGTCGGCGGCAGCTTCGATGCGGGTGATCTGGTCCGGTGTCAGCGCGGCAAGGGCGCGCGATGAGAGGGCTAGGATCAGCCCGTCCTTGCCCTGCAGTTCAATTGCGTTGCCTGCAAATTCGCCAATCTGGTGGGCGGTCAGCGCGATCACGTCGCGGTCCGTTTCCATCAGGCGGTCGCGGACCGTGGTGCGGCGCAGCGGGTCGGTGATCATGTCAAGCCCGACAAGTGCGATGTGAGTGCCCACAGCCATCAGCACGTTGGTGTGATAGACGGGGCGGCCTGCGGCATCGGCTGCATCAAAGGCCACGGGTTCAAAGTTGAAGTGGGTGCAAAACCGCTCCAGCAACACAGGGTCCGCGCGTTTGGACCGCGCCACATAGGCGACGCGCCCGATATGGTCGAGAACCATCGCGCCTGTGCCTTCAAGGGCAAGGCCGTCATGCTCAAGCCCTGAATAGTCGATCACATCCTGCACACGGTAATGGGATTTCAGCAGATCAATCACATCCCAACGCCGCTCGCGGCGGCGCGAGGCTGCGTACATCGGATAGACGGCTACATGGCCGCCCGCATGGGTCGAGAACCAGTTGTTGGGAAAGACGCTGTCGGGGGTGTCCGTGCTGTCATCCTCAAAGCTGTGCACGGTCACGCCACGGGCCTGCAAGCCGCTGACAACGCCATCGAATTCCGCCAAAGCGGCCGCCGAGATATCCGCATCCCCCAGATGCTGGAACGCGTTGTCCAGCGCCGTTTCAGGGTTGGAGCGGAAATGGTGCGGGCGGATCATCACCACGGATTTAGGGGCTTGGACGTGCATCTCAGAACGCGCGCGTCGGGCGATCAAACACGTGACGGCCAAAGGCGGAGGCCGTCAGATCCACCATCAAGGAGGCGGTGCGGCCACGTTCGTCCAGAAACGGGTTCAGCTCCACCAGATCAAGAGAGGTCATCAGGCCGCTGTCGTGCAGCATCTCCATCACCAGATGGCCTTCGCGCACTGTCGCACCGCCCGGCACGGTTGTGCCCACCGCAGGGGCTACAGACGGGTCAAGGAAATCCACGTCCAAAGAGACATGCAGCATGCCGTTCGCCGCTGCGACCTTCTCAAGAAAAGCGGCCAAAGGGCGCGCAATGCCGTTTTCGTCAATCTCGCGCATGTCCACATAGGTCATCGCACTGCCCTGCATCGCATCGCGTTCTGCCGCATCAACAGAGCGCAGGCCGATCAGCGCGATGTGCTCATGAGGCAGCGGGTTAGGCACGGCGGGAAATCCGTCAAAATCCGCGCGTCCTGTCACATAGCCCAAAGGTGTGCCGTGCAGGTTGCCACTGTCGGTGGTCTTGGGCGTGTGAAAGTCCGTATGCGCATCCAGCCACAGAACAAACAGCGGGCGGTCCACAGCCTCCGCATGACGCATCGCGCCCAGGACGGTGCCCAAGGACAATGCGTGATCGCCGCCCATAAAGATCGGCAGGCCGTCCTTTAGTGCCGCCTCTGACGCATCGGCCAAACGGTCGGTCCAGGCGATGTTTTCGTGCAATTGCACCACTTTGGGGTGGTCCGTTTCCGTGAAGGGCGCAGGGGTTACATTGCCCTGATCGGTGACCGTGTGGCCCAGATCGCGCAGCGCCTCGGCAAGGCCCGCGGTGCGGTAGGCATCCGGCCCCATCAGGCAGCCCTTGCGACGTTTGCCACAGTCCAGTGGCACACCAAGAAGGATACAGTTTTGCGCGGTCATGAGGCAGCTCCTTTATGCGTTGCGTCACGTTATTCTGCGGATATGCGCATGGACAACTGCTCAAACTGACCTTATTGGAGCCAACATAGCCAATTTGGATAGATCGCATGGACGAAACGGACGAACGCCTGATCGCGGCCCTCAGACATGATGCGCGGGCCTCCCTGTCGGACCTGTCGCAGCGGTTGGGATTGTCGCGCACCACGGTGCGAGCGCGCATGGCACGGTTGCAGCAGCGCGGAGAGATTCTGGGCTTTAGCGTGGTGACCCGCGCAGATGTCGCGCGCGATCCCGTGCGTGGCTTGATGATGATCGCCATCGAAGGGCGCGGCGGAGAACGGATCACACGTCAGCTGAGCGCCATGGCCGAAGTGCGCGCGGTACATTCCACCAATGGCCGCTGGGACGCGATTGTCGAGATCGGGACTGCCACGCTGGAAGGCTTTGATGCCGCTTTGGTGCGGATCAGGAAGCTGGATGGCATTGTCGGTTCTGAAACATCCTTGCTGTTGCGGACGCA
>CALAIJ010000027.1 GCA_937923365.1 uncultured Sulfitobacter sp. | reverse complement strand
GTTTGTAGAAATCGCCGATCCAGTCCATGTCTGCCATGATGCCCGTATCGCCCGAGACATAGATGCTCTGGCCTTCGCCGCGCAGGATAAACCCGCTTTCGTTGCCCATGTAGCGCCGTGTATCGGCAACATCCGCGCTGGAGGAATGGGAAGCAGGCACCATGCTGGCGGTCACTGTGTCGCCCAGGGCAATCGTGCCGCCCATGTTAAAGGCCTGGCCTTCCACCGCGCCACCCGCGTGCAGGAACTGCGCCAGTTCGTACATGCCAGAGACAGGCGCGCCCGTGGATTTGGAGATATCGGGCACATCGGTGATATGGTCAAAATGCCCGTGCGTGACCAGAATATGTGTCGCACCGGCTGTGGCGGCCTCGTGCTTGTCTTCGCTCAGCATTGGGTTGCCCGTCAGCCAAGGGTCAACCAGCAGAACCTGATCTTCGATTTCGATGCGAAAGGACCCGTGGCCCAGCCAGATGATGTTCATGGATGTCTCTCCCCCGTTTGGTCCCAAGATAGCCTGTTTTTCAGACGTTGGCATGGGTTTATTGGCGCGGGGGCGGATGCAGGGCGCGCGCACTCTTGCGAGGGGGGGCGCTGCGCGGTAAACGGCGGGCAAGAGAACGGAGGCACACCATGTCGATTGACGAAAACACAGCCGCCCGCGTCGCCAAACTGGCACGCATCAAGGTAGAGCCCGAAGCGCTGGCCGCTTTGGCAGGGGAGTTCAACGGAATCCTCGGGTTTATCGAACAGCTCAACGAGGTGGATGTCGATGGCGTCGCCCCGATGACTTCGGTCACGCCGCAGGTGCTCAAACGTCGTGCGGATGCCGTCACTGATGGCAGCCAGCAAGAGGCGGTTCTGACCAATGCGCCCGATGCGCGCGAGGGTTTCTTTGCTGTGCCCAAGGTGGTGGAATAATGTCCGATCTGAACAAACTTGGGCTGGCCGAGGCCCGCGATGCGCTTCGCAAAGGTGAGACAACCTCCAAAGAGCTGACGGAAAGCTGCCTGAGTGCCATCGAGGGCGCAGGCGCTTTGAACGCCTTCGTGCACAACACCCCTGAACTGGCGCTGGAGCAAGCGGCCCAGGCGGATGCGCGCTTGAAAAGCAGCGAAGACGCGGCGCCGATGTGCGGATTGCCCATCGGGATCAAGGATCTGTTCTGCACCAAGGGTGTGCCCAGCCAGGCGGGCAGCCGTATCCTCGAAGGGTTCCTGCCACAGTACGAAAGCACCGTCAGCGGCAAGCTGCTGGATGCGGGTGCGGTGATGCTGGGCAAGCTCAACATGGATGAATTCGCCATGGGGTCCTCCAACGAGACCTCCGTTTACGGCAATGCGGTCAACCCGTGGCGCCGTGGCAATGACGCGACTGCACTCACCCCCGGCGGGTCGTCCGGTGGCTCTGCGGCTGCAGTGGCGGCGGACCTTTGTCTGGCAGCAACAGGCACCGACACGGGCGGCTCCATCCGCCAGCCTGCGGCCTTCACCGGCATCACAGGGATCAAACCCACCTACGGGCGCTGTTCGCGCTGGGGCATCGTGGCCTTTGCGTCGTCCCTTGATCAGGCAGGCCCGATGACCAAGTCCGTGCGCGACGCCGCCATCATGCTCGAAGCGATGTGCGGCTACGACCCACGCGACAGCACCAGCGCTGATTTGCCCGTGCCCGACTTCGAGGCTGCCCTCACAGGCGACATGCGCGGCAAAAAGATCGGCATTCCCCGCGAGTACCGCATGGACGGCATGCCCGAGGAGATCGAAGCCTTGTGGCAGGACGGCATCGCCATGATGAAGGACGCAGGGGCCGAGATTGTCGATATCTCCCTGCCGCACACCAAATACGCATTGCCTGCATATTATGTAATCGCGCCTGCCGAAGCCTCCAGCAATCTGGCACGCTATGACGGGGTGCGCTACGGCCACCGCGCCACGCTTGAGGCGGGTGACGGCATCACCGAGATGTATGAAAAGACCCGCGCCGAAGGGTTTGGCCCCGAAGTGCAGCGCCGAGTGATGATCGGCACCTATGTGCTGAGTGCGGGTTTTTATGACGCCTACTACAACCGTGCGCGCCGCGTGCGGACACTGATCAAAAAGGATTTTGAAGACGTGTTCGCGGCAGGCATCGACAGTATCCTGACGCCTGCGACGCCCTCTGCGGCCTTTGGACTGGGCGAGATGGTCGATGCAGATCCCGTGCAGATGTATCTCAACGACGTCTTTACCGTGACAGTGAACCTTGCCGGATTGCCTGGAATTGCTGTGCCCACAGGGCAGGACCGTCAAGGTCTGCCCTTGGGGCTTCAGTTGATCGGTCGGCCATGGGAAGAAGGCGATCTGCTATCTTCCGCCTATGCGCTGGAGCAAGCGGCAGGCTTTGTAGCCAAAGCGGACAAATGGTGGTAAACGGCCCCCAAGAAGAAGTCTGAAGACAAAGCAGGTTGTTATGTTTGCACGTGTAATCCTCGTTCTCGCCGCTGGCGTGGGCCTGTCGGCCTGTCAGCCTGCCATACCCGAATCGGGCATCCCTGATCCCGGCCGTGGGGTTGGCTTCGACAATACGGCGGCACAGCAGAATGCGGCTTTGGCGCGCTCTACAGCAGTGCCCGCACCCGCCCCCGTGGCCTCCGCACCGCTCTCCGGCTCGGCAGAGGCCACAGCGGCAGAAACCGCACGTGTTCTGGCTGCAACCACGCCCAACGGGGCAGGGGGCGTCGGCACGACGGCCGCAACGAACTCCGGTACCGCGCCTTTGGACGCCAGCCCGTCCAATCCCGCCCCTGCGGTGGTCAACAGCGATGGCATCAGCAACGAGAACAATTTTGAGGCCGTCTCGGCCCTGCGGGACATCCAGACCGATGCCCGCAAGATCGACGAGAACCGCGCCCAGTACCGTCTGGTGCAGCCCGAAGCCTTGCCCGATCGCACAGCGACCGGCCCCAATGTGGTCGCCTACGCCTTGGCCAATTCCCACCCCGTCGGCACCGCCAAATACAGCCGCGGCGTGTTCAATACGCCCGCCCGCTCTGCACGCAAATGCGCTCAGTATGGCCGCGCCACACAGGCCCAGATTGCGTTCCTGGAGGCGGGTGGCCCCCAGCGGGACCGTATCGGCCTTGACCCTGACGGTGACGGCTATGCTTGCAAATGGGATCCCGCCCCGTTCCGCAAGGCCAATCAGGAAGCGGCCGTGCCCGCAGCCCCCGCCATAACGCCTGGCGAAATTCCGATTTCGACCGAATAGGCGGCTGCACTGCACGTCACGCCATATCCGTCGCCCAATTGCGGGCCGCGCCGTGACGGGCTGCGACCTGTCTATGTCGTGCTTCATTATACCGCGATGCAAAGTGCCGATGCCGCGCGCGACCGCCTGTGCGATCCGCAGGCAGAAGTCTCTGCCCATTATCTGATCTCGGGCACGGGCAACGTCCTGCAACTGGTCGATGAGCCCGACCGCGCATGGCATGCAGGGGCAGGGGCGTGGCAGGGCCATGACGATATCAACTCCCGCTCCATCGGGATCGAACTTGATAACCGCGGGACACATCCTTTCTCCGAACCCCAGATGTCATCGCTTGAGAGCCTTCTGCGCGGCATCCTGAACCGCTGGCACATACCCGCGTCAGGGGTCATTGCACATTCTGACATGGCACCGGGCCGCAAGATTGATCCGGGCCCGCGTTTTGACTGGGCACGCCTTGCGCGACAGGGTCTGGCGGGGCCCAGTGGCCACGGCGCGTCAGCGACCACGCCCACAACGCAAGCTTTCCGCGCTGCGGCCACTGCGGCAGGCTACACAGCACAGGCCGATGATGCCGCCTTGCTGGAGGCCGTGCGCCTGCGCCACCGCCCTTGGGGACGCGGCCCGTTATGTGGCGCGGATATCTCTGCCCTCCCGGATGGGTCAAAAGCCCCGCCCGCAGCCTAGAATCTGTTTGACCGCCCCCCGCTTCACACTCTAGGTCTGCGCTTGCGCGGAAGGCTGGATGATCGCCAA
>CALAIJ010000026.1 GCA_937923365.1 uncultured Sulfitobacter sp. | reverse complement strand
CTTGCCTAGACGGGCGATCCGCCGCATCCTTTCCGCCACTTAATAAAGGGCCGCCAGAAGGCCATCAGGGGAGGAAGACACATGACATTCGCAGGGATGGACGACCGCAATGCGATTGAGGCAGAAATGCCTTGGGAAGATCGCGATGTCGCGGTCACGCTGTACGGAATGCTGAGCAATACGGCGAACAAGTTTCCACAGCACAACGCGGTCAGCTACCAGATTTTCTCTGGCCCCAAGGACAAGGCCGAAACGCTCAGCTGGCGCGAGCTGCATGCCAAGACCACCCAAGCCGCCAATATGTTCCGCAAGCTAGGTGTCGGGCCCACGGATGTGGTGGCCTACGTCCTGCCCAATTGTAATGAAACGACGCTGACGTTGCTGGGCGGTGCCGTCGCGGGCATCGTGAACCCGATCAACCCGTTGCTGGACGCAGAGCAGATCGGCTCCATCCTGCGCGAAACGGGCGCCTCGGTGGTGGTGACCTTGCGGCCTTTCCCCAAGACGGACGTGGCCGAGAAAACCGCTGAAGCGGTCAAGCTGGCCCCCGGTGTACACACGGTGCTTGAGGTCGACCTGGTGCGCTACCTGACCCCGCCCAAATCGTGGATCGTGCCGCTGATCCGCCCCAAAGGGCAGGTCGGTAATCAGGCCAAATACTTGAATTTCAACGCGGAGCTGGCCAAGCACAACACCACGCTGGATTTCGAGGACGTGCAGGAAGACCGCGTCGCCTGCTATTTCCACACAGGCGGCACTACAGGCATGCCTAAGGTCGCACAGCACAAGTATTCAGGGCTGATCTACAATGGCTGGTTGGGGCATCGCTTGCTCTTTACCGAGGTCGACAACGTCATGTGTCCACTGCCGCTGTTCCACGTCTTTGCCTGCCACGTAATCCTGATGGCGGCCATTGCGTCAGGCGCACACGTCGTGTTCCCAACCCCGCAAGGCTATCGCGGGGACGGTGTTTTTGACAACTTCTGGAAGCTGGTAGAGCGCTGGAAGATCACGTTCATCATTACCGTGCCCACAGCAATTTCCGCCAAGATGCAGCGCCCGATTGATGCGGATGTCTCCACCGTCAAGACGGCGTTTTCCGGCTCTGCGCCGTTGCCGCTGGAACTGTTCAAGCGCTTCGAGAAGGCCACCAACATCACGCTGGTCGAAGGCTACGGCCTAACGGAGGCCACGTGTCTCGTCTCCTGCAACCCGCCAGACGGGGAGAAGAAAGTGGGCTCTATCGGGATCCCCTTCCCCTATTCGAACGTCAAGATCATCAACAATGGCAACGAAGCGGGCGTGGATGAAGTGGGCGAGATTTGTGTATCGAACCCCGGCGTTTACGCGGGCAACACCTATACGGAGACTGAAAAGAACGCCGATCTTTACCATGAGGATACCTATCTGCGCACCGGCGATCTGGGTCGCGTCGACAGTGACGGGTATTTGTGGATCACAGGGCGCGCCAAGGACCTGATCATTCGCGGCGGTCACAACATTGATCCCGCCGAGATCGAAGAGGCGCTCTTGGGCCATGAGGCCGTCGCCTTTGCAGGTGCCATCGGCCAGCCTGATGCCCACGCGGGTGAAGTGCCTTGCGCCTTTGTCGAGCTTGTCGACGGGGCAACCGTTACCGAAGAAGAACTGATGGCCTTCTGCAAAGAGCATGTTGCGGAACGTGCCGCCCAGCCCAAGCATATGCAGATTATGGACGAACTGCCAAAAACTGCCGTTGGCAAAATCTTCAAGCCTGATCTGCGCAAGAACGCTATCACGCGCATCTACAACGAGGCTCTGGAACAGGCCGGTATCGCCGCGCGCGTCACCTCCGTTCTGGACAGCAAAAAGCGCGGGCTTGTGGCACAGCTAGAGATGAACGGCGCGACAGAGGCGGACGTGACATCCGTGCTCGGCGCCTTCATCCGGCCATGGGAGGCACTGTGAGCGGGACCGACTATCGCCGGCTGATCGACAGTGAAATGTGGGCGTTCATCAACAAGGTGAATGCCTGCTATCCAACGGATGTCGTGGATTACACCATCGCGCAGCAGCGCGCTGTCTACAACGATATGTGCAAGGTCTTTTACCAAGGTCGCCCCAAAGGCGTCACCGTGACGGACGAAACTCACGGGGGCGTGCCCTGCCGCCGCTACGAGGCGGGCCAAAGCACAACCACGGTGATCTACTACCACGGGGGTGGGTTTGTGGTTGGCGGGCTCGACAGCCACGATGACGTCTGCGCCGAGATATGCAGCCGCACAGGGCTGCGAGTGGTTTCCGTTGACTACGGATTGGCCCCCGAAGTGGTCTTTCCCGGCTGTTTCAATGACGCATGGGCCGCGTTTGAGGGTGCCTTGGGTCAGTGGAACGGACCGATCATTGTCAGTGGCGACAGCGCGGGGGGAAACCTTGCTGCGGCGGTCGCGCATTATGCGCGCGGGCGCCATCCGGGGGCGATCATCGGGCAGGTGTTGATCTATCCAGGTCTGGGCGGTGACTGGGCGTCCGAGAGCTATGTCACCCATGCCAACGCCCCGCAGCTGACAACGGCAGACATGAAGTTCTACATGCGCGTGCGCACCGGTGGCGCGCCGCAGCCCGTGGATGACCCGCGCTATGCGCCGCTGCACGACAGGGATTTTGACGGTTTGCCCCCTACCGTGTGCATCACTGCTGAATGTGACCCGCTTGCGAGCGATGGTGGTGCGTACCGCGATGCCATTCAGGCCGCAGGCGGCCGTGCCCATTGGTCCAATGTGGCAGGCATGGTGCATGGATGTTTGCGTGCGCGGGTGATGTCGTCAAAGGCCGCAGGGTTCTTTGACGAAGTTGTCGGGGCAGTTGACGCCCTCGCGCGTGAGGACTGGCCGTACGCATAGGCTGCGTTGCACGGGCTTACGTCAGAAAACTCTTCGCTTTCATGGTGTCGGCCACGGGCGCGCCCAGACGGCTCAGGATCGTTGGCGCCAGTTGCAGTTGGTCAATGACGGCGTCTTCTGACGGGCCTTTTGCGGGGCCAAAGTAGTAAAGTGCGGCCTCCTGCTGCAAAGGGCTACGCCCGCCGTGGTGGCCGCGTTCGTCCTGACCGTGATCGGCAGTCACAATGATCTCATAGCCGGCGTCCAGCCATTTCGGGATGAAGGGGGCCAGCATCTCGTCCATCACGGCGCAGGCATGGTCCATCTCTTGGCAATCGTGGAAGAAACGGTGGCCCATGCTGTCCAGCGTACAGGTGTGCAGCATGCCATAGTTCAGACCAAAGCGCAGGCACAGGTTGGTCAGCGTCCCAAAAAGATCGACGTCTGACGGGGTCATCTGGTTGATCATCCCGTAGCCTGTCATTGTATGAAAGCGGCCGTGGTTGATGGTGTCGCTGTCCGGCTCGTCGTATTCAACATCCCGTACGTAATCAAAGGGATGGCGGTTGAAGAACTCCGACCAGAACGAATGCGCCACGGCCCCTGTGCTGCCGCCTGCTGCGCGGACCTGGGCAAAGATATCACGTTCTTTCAGGCGGAACACATTGCCGTTGCCCGTGCAGCCATGCACCTGCGGCGAGACGCCGGTGTGGATCGACGCGTAACATGACGCAGAGATCGAAGGCAGCACCGCGCGGTGTTTCCAGACGCGGGCATCGCCGCTGTCCACCCAACCCTCAAGGTTGCCAAAAAGGCGGCGCCAGTTGCGGTATGGCACCCCGTCGATGATGATCAGCAGCAGTTTGTTGTCCATGAGGGGTCTCCGCTATTTGCACGCATTTGAGCGCAGAGCGGTGTTGCATGCAATGGCTAACGGCAGGGCACGGACGGGCGAAATCAGAAAACCGCGTGATCGCCGCGCTCAAGCGTCGCCGTCCCTGCGATGAGACTTTGGTAAAAGTCGAAGAGGGTCTCGGTGCCGAATTCCGGCGTGGCATCCGCATCGTAGGTTTGCGTCTCTGCGTTCCAGACCAGCATGGATTCGGAAGCGTAATAATGCCCGATCCGCGCCAGTTCGGATTTCGCGCGCAGATGCGGGCTGAATAGCCCGCCCAGACGCAACCCTGCGCCGATTGTGGATATCAGCCCCAATGGCACCCGCCTGAAACGGGGCGGCATGCCGGTAAGCTCAAACAGGGCCGCGCCCATGGCATGGGGCGTCAGCGCAGGGCCCGGCCCGCCGATGGGCAGGATGGCGTTCTGGCGGGCGGGCGTGTCCAGGCAAGAGACAATGAAGCGCGCAAGATCGCCGTCCGAGATCGGCTTGCACGCGGTCAGCGCGCCGTCGCCAAACATCAGGTAGGGTTTGCCCGCCTGAACCCGTGACAATTGCCCTGACAGGGATTTGAAAAGGGCCGTGGGGCGCACAATGGAATGGGTCAGCGGGCTGTCGATCAATGCCGCTTCAAACGCCAGTTTCGCGTGTTGAAAGGCCAGCCGGGGCTTTTGCACGCAAATCGCCGAGAGCAGGATGAACTGCGCCGTACCTGCCGCCTCAGCCGCGCGAAGCACGGCAAGATGCGCGTTATGGTCGATGCGCCATGCGTCCTGCGCGGCCCCCGTGCGCGAGGCCAGACAAGAAATCACGGCAGCGGGATGATGCGTTGCGAAGGCTGCGTTGAGCGATGGGGCATCGGTCACATCCGCGCGCTGGAATGTCACGCCGTCAACGTCCGGATCAGTGCGGCCCAAGGCGACCACATCACGGTCAGAAGCGCGCAAGGCCAAAGCCACGGCGCGGCCCACGGTGCCGCTGGCACCCAGCAAGAGGATCGGGGCGGGCATCAGGGCTCCTTTGCAATTGGCAAGCAGTCTAGCGGTTCAGGCTCCGGGCTCCAAGCGGATGATCGCGGGTTTGTGAACGTGGGTGGGATGCCGCCACGGGTGGCAATGCGCTAGGCTGTGCGCAGGCAGGGGAGATCAGCATGGCCAAGCAGACACGCACGAACAAACGCAAGAAGGCGCAGGCCACCAAGGCACAGGCGGCCCCGCCCGCGCCGGTGATGACGCGGCGCAATATGTTGGGTTGGGCTAAGGGCGGTGCCGTGGGTGCGGTGGTGCTGGCGGGGGCAGGTTATGGCGGCATGCGCTGGTTTCAGGCCCATGCAGCCACCCACGACCTGAGCCGCATCGGCAAGGGTAAGCCCACGGTCGTGCAGGTGCATGACCCGCAATGCCAGCTTTGTACGCAGCTGCAACGGGCCACCAAACAGGCGATGAAGCAGTTTGGCGAATGTGATCTGCTCTATCTGGTGGCCGACCTCAACCAGACCGAGGGTCAGGCCTTTGCGGCCCGACACAACGTGTCACGGGTCACGCTGGTCCTGATGGATGCTGAGGGTCAGGCCACGCAAGTGTTGCGCGGCGTGCGGTCGCGGGCAGAGTTGGAGACCATTCTGGCGGTGCATTTTGAGGTGCACGGGGACGGTGTGCGGCGCTCTTGATCCCGTTGGGGGATCAAGTTGCCCCGCCCGCCGTCCCGGCTTGTCGAACGCGAAAGGGTGCCCCCTAACGCCTTTGCTTTGGATGTCCGCGTGGTCGCACTGATTTCGTTTTTCGGGGAAAACGAAATCTAGTTTCCTGCGCTCTCCATCTTGCGGCTTTCCAGAACTTCTTCCAGCCAGCCCAGCTTCATCTCTGGTACCGAAGACAACAACAGGTCGGTGTAGTCGTCGAAGGGGGGCGAGAGGACCTGTGATTTCGGGCCATACCGCACTACTTCGCCTTGATACATCACCGCGATACTGTCCGCGATCGCCTTGACCGTCGCCAGATCGTGGGTGATGAACAAAAAGCTCACGTCTTCGATCTTTTGCAGCTTCAGCAGCAGCTTGAGGATGCCGTCCGCCACCAGCGGATCAAGGGCGGAGGTGACTTCGTCGCAGATGATCAGCTTGGGCTTGGCAGCCAGTGCACGGGCAATACAAACACGCTGTTTTTGCCCGCCTGAAAGCTCGGCGGGGTAGCGATCCTGAAACCCTTCGCCCAGTTCGATCTCGTCCAGCAGCTCCTGAATGCGGGTCTGTTTCTCTTTGCCTTTCAGACCAAAGTAGAACTCCAGCGGGCGGCCAATCAGTGTGCCCACAGTCTGGCGCGGGTTCATTGCGGTGTCGGCCATCTGGTAGATCATTTGCAGTTCGCGTAGGTCGTCCAGCGGACGGGTCGGCAGGTCCGGTGTCAGCGTTCGTCCGTCAAAGGTGATCGTGCCCGCAGAGGGGGGCAGAAGGCCTGTGATCACCCGTGCCAGCGTGGATTTGCCCGACCCACTTTCGCCCACAACGGCCAGCGTCTGGCCCGGGTGCAGTTCCACGTTGATGTTTTTCAGCACGTCAAAGTTGGTCCCCTTGTAACGCGCGGTCACCCCTTCGACCCGCAACAGCGGATTGTCCGTGGGCAGCTTTTCCTCGTGGTTGATCGAGCGCACAGAAACCAGCGCCTGCGTGTATTCTTCCTGAGGATCGTTGATGATCTGGTCGACGGTGCCGTATTCCACCATCTCGCCCATGCGCAGCACCATGATGTGGTCGGAGACTTGCGCCACCACGGCCAGATCATGGGTGATATAAAGGGCGGCCACACCGGTGTCGCGGATCGCTTCCTTGATTGCCGCCAGCACGTCGATCTGGGTGGTCACATCCAGCGCGGTCGTCGGCTCGTCAAAGACCACAAGGTCCGGTTCAGGGCAAAGCGCCAGCGCGGTCATGCAGCGTTGCAATTGCCCGCCCGAGACCTGGTGCGGGTAGCGGTTGCCGATGGTCTCAGGGTCCGGCAGGCCCAGCTTGCGGAAGAGCTCTATCGCGCGGGCTTCAGCGTCTTTTTTCGAGAATTTGTTCTGAAAAACCGCCGCTTCGATCACTTGTTCCATGATCTTCTTCGCAGGGTTAAAGGAGGCCGCCGCGGATTGGCTTACGTAGGTCACTTCCGCACCGCGCAGGCGGCGCACGTCGCGAAGGCCCGATTGCAGGATGTCACGGCCATTCACGTGGACCTCACCACCCGTCAGCTCCACACCGCCGCGCCCGTAGGCCATGGCGGCAAGGCCGATGGTCGACTTGCCTGCGCCAGATTCGCCGATCAGGCCAAGTACCTTGCCAGGCGCCAGATCAAAGTCCACGCCGTGCACGATTTCGATGTCGCGGGGGCGTTCGCCCGGCGGGTAGATGGTGGCGCCGATCTTGAGGCCGCGGACGCGGAGGAGGGTGTCTTGGGTCATGGTGCAGACCTCGATGTGGCTCGGTAAGGGGTGCGCCGGCCCGAGGGGTGGCGCAAATGCGCCGCCCCATGGGGGCGGGTCGGCGCAGCCCGTGGTGCCCACGGGCGGGACATTTCATTGATCAAGCGCATCATCCGCGTCCGCCTTTCAGGGAGGTGGTTCGGTTCAGGATCCAGTCCGCCACGAGGTTGATCGAGATGCACAGGGTTGCGATGGCATAGGCCGGATAAAGGGCTGCCTGGATGCCGTAGTTGATGCCTTCCTTGTTCTCTTTCACGATGCCGCCCCAGTCCGCCTGTGGGGGCTGCACGCCCAGACCAAGAAACGACAGGGTCGAGATGAAGAGCACCATGAAGATGAAGCGCAGGCCCATTTCGGCCACCAGCGGCGAGAGCGCATTGGGCAGGATTTCGCGAAAGATGATCCAGGCGGTTTTCTCACCGCGCAGGCGGGCGGCCTCCACGTAGTCCATGACGGTGATGTCCACCGCCACAGCGCGCGCAAGGCGATAGACGCGTGTGCTGTCCAACAGGCCCATCAGGACGATCAGGATGAACATGGTTGTCGGCATCACCGAGAGTACCACAAGGGCGAAGATCAGTGAGGGGATCGACATGATCAAATCCACGAAACGGCTGAGCACTTGGTCGATCCAGCCACCTGACACGGCGGCAAAGAAGCCCAGTACGGCGCCTGTCACAAAGCTGAGGATTGTCGCCATGGTGGCGATGAAGATCGTGGTGCGTCCGCCGTAGATCAAGCGGGTCAGCAGGTCGCGTCCGATGTTGTCGGTGCCAAGCAGGAACTCGGAAGAAGAGGGCTCCCAGACGTCGCCCACGACCTCGGCCATGCCATAAGGGGCGATGAGCGGCGCGAAGAGGGCCATCAGAAAGTACAGCGCCGTGAAGGAGAGACCGATCATGGCGGAGATGGGCATGTTTTTCAGCATGGCGGTGTCCTTCGCTGAGCGGCGCGCGGCGTTGTTTGCCCAAGGGCAAAAGCACCCCGCCCGCCGTCCCATTCGGTATCGGTATGTTCTGTGAGCTGTGTCATTTTGGATGCCGCAAACGAGGGTTAGCGAGGATCGACACAATATCTGCCACAAGGTTCAGCCCGATATAGACCGCCGCAAAGATTAGCCCGCAAGCCTGCACCACAGGCACATCGCGTTTCGCCACATGGTCCACCAGATACTGGCCCATGCCCGGATAGGCGAAGACGACCTCGACCACCACAACGCCCACCACCAGATAGGCCATATTGATCATCACCACATTCACGATGGGTGCGACCGCATTGGGGAACGCGTGCTTGCGGATGATCTTGAGCATGCCCATGCCCTTGAGTTCCGCCGTCTCAATGTAGGCCGATTGCATCACGTTCAGGATTGCCGCACGGGTCATGCGCATCATATGTGCGAGGACCACAAGCGTCAGGACCATGACAGGGATCGCAATCGCTTCGAGTTTTTGAAACAGCGACATGGAATCGTTCATCAAAGCCACCGAAGAGAACCAGCGCAGTTTGATCGCCAGCCAGTAGATCAGGATGTAGCCGATCATGAACTCGGGGATCGAAATGGTTGTCAGCGTCACTGCCGAGATCACTTTGTCCGGCCAACGGTTCTTGTAGCGCACGGCCAGCAGGCCCAGCGTGATCGCCAGCGGGACCGAGATCACGGCCGCCCAGAAGGCAAGGAATAGGGTGTTTTTCAAGCGGCCACCGACGCTTTCGCCGATGTCGCGGCCATTGGTCAATGCCGTGCCAAGATCACCTTGCACAAAGCCGCCAAGCCATTGGAAGTAGCGCGCCACCGGAGGATCGTTCAGACCCAGCTCTGCGCGCAAATTGGCGAGGCTTTCGGGTGTCGCGGATTGGCCCAGAATTTGTTGGGCCACGTCCCCGGGCAACATCATGGTGCCCGCGAAAATCAGGATGGATGCTGCGAAGAGCAGGAGGAGGCCCAGCGCAATGCGCTGGGCGACCAGTTTTACGACAGGATGCACGGGGACCTCTTAAGCCGCCGCCTTCCACGTTTTCTTGAAGGCGTACCAAGCCATCTGTGGGCCGTTCGGATCGCCGACAAAGCCCTGAACTTCGTTCGACACGGCGTCGATGAAGTCGTTGAACATGGGCAGGATCAGGCCGCCTTCTTCGCGCAGCATGCGGCCCATCTTGGAGTAGAGTTCTTTGCGCTTGGCTTCGTCCAGCTCGGCACGCGCCTCCAGCAGCATGGCGTCGAATTCGTCACGCTTCCAACGGGTGTCGTTCCAGTCGGCTGTGGACAGATACGCGGTCGCATACATCTGGTCCTGCACCGGACGGCCACCCCAGTAGGAGCAGCAGAAGGGCTGCACGTTCCAGACCTCGGACCAGTAACCGTCGTTTGGCTCACGCTTGACCTCAAGAGGAATACCCGCCGCCTCACAGGACTGCTGGAACAGGGCCGCCGCGTCGACCGCACCCGGGAAAGCACCATCCGCAGTGCGCAGGATGATCGGAGAGCCGTCGTGGCCTGACTTTTTGTAGTGTTCGGCCGCTTTTTCAAGCGAGAACTCGCGCTGAGGGATGGTGTCGTCAAACAGCGGGTAGGCTGCGTTGATCGGCATGTCGTTGCCAATACCGCCGTAGCCCTGAAGGATCTTGTCCACCATTTCCTGACGGTTCATGGCGTACTTCAGCGCCAGACGCAGATCGTTGTTGTCGAACGGTGCGGCGTCGATATGCGCGATGAACACATAGTGGCCCCGACCAGAGACGTTTTGTACGGAGAGCGTTGGCGCGCGGTCCAGCAGCTTGGCGATCTTTGGCTCCACACGGTTGATCGTGTCGACCTGACCGGACTGCAGCGCCGCGGTACGGGCCGTCGCGTCGTTCAGAACGATGACTTCGACCTTGTCGTAGTGGGCTGTCACGGTCTGATCGCCACCCCAATAGTCGGAGCGACGTGTGGCCGTGGCGCGCACGCCGGGCTCAAAGCTTTCCATGACATAAGCGCCGGTGCCGATGGCTGCATCTTCTGCACCCATGCCGCCGCCGGGCTGGATCATCAGGTGGTAGTCGGCCATCAGGTAGGGCAGGTCGGCGTTGCCGATGTCCAGCTCAACAACAAAGTTCATGCCGTCTGCAGACATCGCCTTGATGCCTTTCATGATGCCCAGAGCGCCGGACTTGGAATCTTCGTTGGAGTGACGCTCCATCGTTTTCAGAACGTCGTCGGCTGTGACAGCCGTGCCCGTGGAGAACATGCAGTTTTCGCGGATCTTGAAGGTCCATGTCTTGGCGTCGGCAGAGCCTTCCCACGATTCAGCCACCAGACCGATCAAGGAGCCGTCAGGCTCAACTTCGACCAATGTCTCGCCCCAAAGCTGACCAATCGCGATTGGCACATCAGAGGCCCATGTCGCGGGGTCTTGGGTGTTCGTCGACTCGCCACCCTGAACGCCCATGCGGAAGGTACCGCCGGCAACAGGCTTGGCATGGCCGTCAGCGCGGGCCTGAGAGGCCAGCATGGAGTTCGCAACAGCAGCAGTCACGCCCAAGGCGGCCGCGCGGGCGATAAATTCACGGCGTGTGAGGGCACCTTTTGCCACTTCACCCGTCAGGTGTTTCAGATCGTCTTTCATTAGTGGTTCTCCCAGTTGGAATCATAGCGCTTTGATGCGCCTGTTATTGATTGCGAGGTTAAGGTTGCCCATCGCGGGCAATATCGCAAGGGTTAATGCCCTGAATTCATGACAAGGGTGTTACAGATGGTCGCGTGGGACCGTGTCCTCCAGATCGCGTTCAAAGACCAAAGTGTCATTCTCATAGGCCTCGACGCGGGCGGTCAGATAGAAATTTTCCTTGTCCGACCACATGGCGGAGTGGGTTTCCGTACGCAGCCGTATGTCGTCACGCTCCAGTTCGTCTGTCCAGTGACAGGTGCCACGGGCCGACAGTGGATCGTCCGGATGGATGTCCCAGCGTTCGCGGGCCATGGAGCCGTTCACAAGTCCGTGGTCGCTGTCGCGGACCTTGCCAAAGTCGTCCTCGATCACCAGCGACACAACGCCTGTCTGCATGTCCACCTCTCTGCGGCGCACATGTGCCTCGGGCCGGATTTCCTCTGTGTCCCACGGCGCATCCGCTTCTGGTAGCGGGAAGGTGTATTCGTCGCCGCCGCGCGTAGGGCGCTGGGGCAGGGCGATCTGCCCCGCAGTCAGCTGCAAGGTGGCAGCGTCTGGCGCGGGCCAAAGCAACGGCCAGTACGCGGTCGAGATCGAGACGCGCAGCTTGTGCCCTTTCGGCACGCGGTAGGCGATGTGGTCCAGTTCAACGGTGACGTCGTGCGGCGCGTGCGGTGTCATGGCCTTTGGCGTCACATGGCTGGTCGCATGGCTCAGGTTCAGAACGCCATATGTGATGCGCGTCGAAGCCCCGTCGGGATGAATGTGGTTCAGCCGGACCGCGATTTGCGCCTGCGGTTTGTCACTTGCCAGTGTCAGTGTCAGGCGCGGGGCCCCAACGATATCCATGTCGGCGGTCAATGCTTCGCTGTCAAAGGTTGTAGAGAGCGCATCATCCTGACGCTGGTCGCCGGGCAGTTCGGGCCCCAGCCAGATTGCACAGTATTCACCTGCGTCCGCGCCACAATGGGCAGGCGACGCGACGCTGGCGGTCAACGCGCCTGCGCTGCCTGCCAGGCCCGCATCCGTCAGATGCAGCGCTGAGGTGTCCAGATGGCTGGTCGCGCCCTGCGCCTCGGCAATCCAGCGGCCGGGGCGCTCTGCGTACCAAGTGGCGGGGCGCGCGCCGTCCATCAGATAGGCGCGGTAATCGGGGTCGTCCTCCACGCCGGTATCTGCGTCCTTGAGCCAGCGGTCCCACCAGCGCAGGGCCTCTTGCAGAAAGCCGATGCGTGGTTCGGGGATGGCAAAGTGAGGGTATTTGTGCACCCAAGGACCGGTAATGCATTTGGCGCCGGGCAGGGCCTCCACCAATTGCGGCACGGCATTCTTGTAGGCGTCGCCCCAGCCACCGATGGCCAGCACTTTGGCGGTCAGCTTGGAGTAATCTTCGATCACCGAGCCGTGCTGCCAATAAGCGTCGCGGGTCTGGTGGCGCAGCCAGAGGGAGGGCAGGAAGGGCTCGTTCTCCAGCCGGTCAAGCCACATCTCGCGCCAGTCAGCGCGCAGGGCAGGGTCGGGCGCGCGCGACGAATAGGACCACATCGTCGCACCCCAGCCTAGATTCTCGTTCAGCAGACAGCCGCCCTTGTAATGGATGTCATCTGCGTAGCGATCCACCGTCGAGCACAGCGTGATCACAGCCTTGAGCGCGTCGGGCTGCATCGCGGCCACTTGCAGACCATTAAAGCCGCCCCACGAGATGCCCATCATGCCGACGCGGCCATTGCACCACGGCTGCGCGGCCAGTTGAGCGATCACCTCGCAGGCATCGTCGAGTTCCTGTTGGCTGTATTCGTCTGCCATTAGCCCTTCACTGTCGCCATTGCCGCGCATGTCAACGCGCACGCAGGCATAGCCGCGTTTGGCAAAGTACGGATGGGTCAGCGCATCACGCGCACAGGTGCCATCGCGTTTGCGGTAGGGCAGGTATTCAAGGATGACCGGAACCGGATCGTCGCCTGCATCATCGGGCATCCAGATACGGGCCGACAAGCGGCAGCCATCGGACAGGGTGATGCCGAAATCAGGGTCTTCAGAGAGCGCGCGGAGGGTGTTTGTTGCAATGTTCATACACAATTGCTCGGTAGGGTTGCCTTGAATGTCAACTGTTTGTGCAAGATCCCCCAGTGATGGCGCGCAAAAAGTTGAATTAAATGAATCAATTACAAGGAGTTGGCTGACCGAGATTGTGTCAGCGTCCTGCTCATCCGTCGGTTGAGGGGAGCTTTGTGCGAAAAAAGACTCTAGATTCTTGAATGGTTTAGAGGTATTCAAAACCTACAAACGTGAAAGCACGGCGCACTAGAATGGGCTGGCTTCATATAGAATAGAACACGAAAAGGCCCGCATAGAACGGTCCTTTGAGGTAGAGTGGTGGTGTTATGAAGGCGATTGATTTCGTCGTCCGCGATGGTGCGGGCGGTTTGCAGCGTGGGGTTATTTCCAACCAAGGAAACTCCCACATCATCCAGGCCGGCAGCGGTCAGGAAATTTCCCTTAACTTGCGGCAGTCCGACCTTCAGGGTCAGGTGCGTTCCGGTAATGATCTGCTCATTACCCTGAACGATGGTCGCATGATCACGATCGACAATTACTTCAACAGCAGTGGCAGCGCCAACCGGCTGTTCATCTCGTCAGATGGCTATCTGAACGAAGTGTCTTTCGTCGATCAGGGTGCGGGCGATCTGTACGCGCAGTTCGGCCCCACCGAGCAGTGGGGCAAATGGAGCCCTTCTGACGATCTGATCTATCTTGGTCGCACAGAGACAGCAGCCGTTGTGGCCCCCGGTGACAACGAAGTATCCATGCTGGGTGTGCCGCTTCTGGGTGCGCTTGGCGGTGGCTTTGGTACGGCAGCAGCCGGTGTAGCCGGTGCGGCAGTCCTTGCGGGCAGCGTTGCCGGCGGCGGTGGCGGCGGCGAAGAGCCTGCAGGTCCCGCAGCCCCTCACGTTGATCAGCCCGATGCCAACACCAACATTGGTGGCGACGACAACACAGTCAACAGCCTGACCGTCACGGGCGGCGGTGAGCCTGGCGACAAAGTGGTCGTCACAATCGGCGATAAAGAAGTCGAGACCGTGATCGCGCCGGATGGCACCTATGAGGCGGTCTTTGAGGGCGATAACTTCCCCGAGGATGGCACGTACGAAAGCACGGTCACCGTCACAACAGACGGCGGCGTCGTTGTTCTGGACGGTCCAAGCTTTGTGATCGACACAACCGCGCCGGAAATCGAAGTTACGGCGGGTACGGATTCTGTCGGCGACTTCTTCAACGCGGAAAGCTTTGAAAACGGCGTGACCCTGACAGGGACGGGCGAGGCGGGCGCATCCTTGGATGTCACCATCTCGGGCATTACCCAGTCCACAACCATTGGCGAGGACGGCTCTTGGTCTGTTTCATGGGCGTCCGGTACGTTGCAGGGCGGTGAGTACAGCACAGACATCACGTTTGTGACGACGGACAGCTTTGGCAACAGCTCTACTTCCACCGACACGCTTGTGGTCGATACGGTGACCAACATCACCATCGAGACCGCAACAGTCGAGGGTGACGGCACGGTCAACTTTGCAGAAAGCCAGGACGGCGTGACCCTTACGGGCACGGCGCAGGCGGGCTCCACCGTGGTTGTGACCTTCGGGTCCGGCACGCACAATGCGACTGTGGATGCTAACGGCAACTGGTCCGTTGATTTCCCGATGTCCGAAGTGCCCACGGGCGAGTTGACGGCAACGGTCACAGCCGTGGCGACAGACAGCTTCGGCAACTCTTCCACCACAACGGGCGAGGTTGATATCGACACGCTGGTGCGTGATTTCAGCTTTACTGGCACCACAGGTGGTACGGACGGCGTGATCAACATCGCAGAGGCCGCAGGCGGTTTCGTGATGACAGGCACAACCGAGCCCGGCTCTACCGTCAGCGTCACCATGAACGGGTTTACCCATCAGGCGACAGTCAGTGCCAATGGCACATGGACCGTCAACTTTGCCGAGGGTGAAATCCCCACGGGTGAGCAGACTGTCGTTATGTCCGCCACGGCCACAGATGCGGCTGGCAACATGGAGACGATCACGCAAGATGTGGTTGTTGACCGTGACGCAGGTGTGCTGACGATCTCCTCGACACCGATTGAGGGTGACAACATCATCAACGCCGCCGAGGCAAGCGACGGTGTGACCCTCACAGGCACCACCAACGCCAACGCCACAGTGATTGTCACCATGAACGGTGTCAGCCACACGGTCATGGCCGATGGTGCAGGCAACTGGTCGTCCAACTTTGGCGCGCACGAAGTGGCCCCCGGCACCTATACGGCCGATATCCACGCAAGCACGGTCGATCCTGCGGGCAACCCGCTGGAAGCCACAAGCTCTGTTCAGGTTGATACCGAGGTCGAAAACCTCAGCATCAATGTGGGCGCAGTTGGCGGTGCCGACAGTGTTGTCAACGGCATGGAGCGCCTTGCAGGTGGCGGCATGCAGATCATGGGCACCACCGAAGTCGGCTCCACCTCCGTGGTGGTCAACTTTAACGGTGTCGATGTGAACGCAGCAGTCGACGCAGCAGGCAACTGGACGGCGGTTTATTCCGCAAGCCAGATCGCCGAGGGCACGTATAATGCACCCGTCATGGTCACTGCGACAGACCGTGCCGGCAACGTGGATACAGCCAGCGGCACAGTGCGTGTCGACACCGAGGTTGTGCCCTTCAGCATGAACAGCGGTGCAGGTGGTGCAGACGGTGTGGCAAATGCCGCCGAAGTCGCCACAGGCATTGATCTGGGTGGCCAGGTCGAGGCAGGGTCCTCTGTCATGGTGACTTTTGATGGCACGCAGCACACAGCCAATGTGGATAGTGCAGGCAACTGGTCCCTGACCATTCCGCCAAGCGCCATTCGCGGTGGTACCTACAGTGCGAACATCAGCGTCACGGCAACGGACGCTGCGGGCAACGTCGATACGATCACCGACACGCTGGCCATCGACACCGATGCGCCGGACGGTCCGGTCATCGCGTCCTTCACACGGGACGGTGACGGTATCCGCGGCATCACCACCGAGATCAACGACGACGATCTGGCGGTGCATGAAGTGGCAGCCAACGGCTCTATCTCTGAAGTGGGCGGCATTCAGTCCGACGACAACGTCTTTAACGAGACGCGCTTCGGCTTTGACAATGACGTCCCCGACGGGTCGCACCTGGTCATCACGGCCACGGACGATGCGGGCAACATCAACGGCACCTACGTGGTCTTCGACGACGAAGCCGCAGCAACTCAGGTATCGTTGAATGCCAACACGCTGGGTGACTTCAACATCGAAACCCTTGATCTCAAGTTCGCCGAAGAAGGCAACCT
Organism: uncultured Sulfitobacter sp.; assembly: GCA_937923365.1. GTDB lineage: Bacteria > Pseudomonadota > Alphaproteobacteria > Rhodobacterales > Rhodobacteraceae > Sulfitobacter. The sequence continues at coordinate 8,154 of CALAIJ010000026.1, read as the reverse complement.
GACCATCGACGAGACCACATTGCTGGCCTTGTCGGGTAACTCCAACGAGTTGCAGATCAATGGCGGCGGTGACGATACGGTCAATATTGCAGGTGCGTCCAAGACGGGCAGCACTGTCCGTGATGGCGACAGCTTTGACATCTACACGCTTGGCGATGAGGGCACATTGATCATCAACGACGAGATCAACGTCAACACGTAAGCGACACGACACGACAATGAGGCGCGGGCACCAAATGACCCGCGCCCATATATAACCATAAAAATCCGCACGTTAGAGGCAGGTACATGGGGCACGGTGTAAAGAGGGCAGGAGTGGTGTGTGCATTTGCATTCACCCTCACGGGATGTTTGTCAGACGCAGGAGGCGAGAACGGTATCGTTTCGCGCTTCAAGCCGATAGACAACCTGTCGGTGGGCAAAGTCTCCCACGAAGAAAAAGTAAATTCGGAAAGCCAGATCATTCAGGGTCTTGCCGCACGGCGCGCGACACTGCCAACGGGCAGTAGTTTCGACAAAGTGGCAGACGCCGTTCTGGCCGCCAATTCGCGGGCAGCGGAATCCGAATTGCGCGCGGCGCGGCTGCGCTCGGAAGCGGCCAGCAAGAACTGGTTGCCCAAGATCGGACCACAGATCAGTCTTACGTCGCTCAGCTCTGTTGTGGCCAATCTGGTCGTCGATCAGGTGCTGTTTGACAATGGCCGCCTCAAGGGCGAGCGGGCCTTCGCCATCGCCGATGTTGAAGTGGCCGCCGTCAAGATGTCGCAAGACACCAACGAGCGGGTGCACACGGCACTCACACTCTATACCGACGCCGTCGAGGCGCGCGAAAAATCCGCGCTGGCCCAGACCGCGTTGCAGGACATGGGCCATTTCGCATGGATCATGGAGGAACGCGTCAAAGGCGGCGTGTCCAACCTGTCGGATCTCAATGTGCTGACCCAGAAGCTCAACGAGATCAAAGCCGACGTGCGTTCCAACTCCGAAACGGCCGCAACGCGGATCGCTGAATTGAACGCCATGTCCGCCAAACCACTCGATGGGTTGCGCGGTGTGCCGCGCTTCGAGGTTTCTTCAACGGACCTTCCACTCAGCGTTGTTCTGGCCGAAGCCGAGAAGACACGCGCCATCGCCGCCGCCAAGGTCGAACGGGCGGGCAATCTGCCCGGTCTTTCAGCAGGCGGGACGGTTGGGTCTGACACATCGCTGGGCCTTCAGGTCAAATCGGACACGCTTTTGGGTGTCGGCACCGGTGCCAAGCTCAAAGCCATCGAGGCCGCCAAGGAAGCCGCTGGCCGCCGCGTCAATCAAGCCAACGAGGACGCGAACCGTCAGTTGCGCAAACTTGAAGGCCAGATCGCAGCCAAAGGCCGTCAGGCCACCGAGGCCGCAACGCTGACCCAACAGGCCAAGGCAAACCTTGACCTCTTCCAGCAACAATATGACGCAGGCCAACGCCAGGTGCTGGATGTTGTCAGCGTCTACGAGACCTACGCCCGCCAGCAGCAGCAGGAGGTCGAGCTTAAGTACGAGACTGTCCGGCTCAAGCTGGAAATGGCGCAAGTGCTGGGTATTCTGGCAGACGGGAACGCAATTTGACCCAAGCTGCCAACACCAATGGATCGGCCAATAGACGCGGTGCCTTTACCCTGACAATTGCTAACGGCAATCAGGGCCGCATTGTCCCTGTAAAGGCGGAGTCCCCCGCAGAGCCCGAGGGCAAGTTGTTCGAGAAACGCATGAAAGGCCGCGCGCAGCTTGCCGCGACCTATGCGGGTCTTTTGGGTGTCGAGGTTGTCCCGCGTGATCTTTTCGAAGCCATCGGTGGTGCCACCCGCGAAGGGGCAGGCGACGCCGAGGAAGCAACCGCCATTTGCCACGGGCTCAAGTCCGTGGGCATGCTGGCAGACGTCACCAAGGTAGATCATGTGCGCGCCAACCAGTGGCCCGCACTGGCCTATATGACCTCCGGCCAGTTGTTGCTGGTGCTGGGCCAGTCCCGCGGACAACTGACGATTTTCGACACCACCTGTCCTGACAACCGTGCCTTTGTGCCGGTCAAGGATTTCCGCCCCTATTTCAGCGGTCTGCTGGTCAAGGCGGAAACGCCTTTGGCCAAGATGGCCGAAACACACAAGACCGACGCCACCAAATCCCATTGGTTCTGGGGACAGTTCCCGCGCTTTCGCCGCCAGTTCGGCGAGATTGCCTTGGGGTCCTTTGTGGCGAACCTGCTGGCGGTTGCCGTGGCGCTCTTTTCGCTACAGGTTTATGATCGCGTGATCCCGCACCAATCCGAGGCCACCCTGTGGGTGCTGGCCGCCGGGGCTGCACTGGCCTTGCTGATGGAGGCCTTTATCAAGATCGCCCGCGCCCGTCTGATGGACGGGGCAGGCCGCCAGATCGAACTGAGCGTTCTGCAAATTCTGATGAACCGCATTCTGGGCATGCGCTCTGACACAAAGGGGCAGGCGCCCAATCAGGTGTTCTCGGCGATGCGCGAATTCGGATCGGTACGCGAGTTCTTTACCGCCTCCACCATTGGCACCATTGCCGACATCCCGTTTATCTTTGTGTTCCTTTTCCTTGTCGCCTCCATTGCGGGCAACGTGGTCTGGGTGCTGGTGCTGGGCGGCATTCTGATGGTCATTCCGGGGTTCTTTTTGCAACGCCGCATGATCCGGCTGACGCAGGAAACCCAAGGCGCATCTGCGAAATCATCGCGCTTGCTGCATGAGACGATTTTCGAGCTGGATACGCTCAAGACTCAGCGCGGCGAAGACCGTGTGATGCGTTTGTGGAATGAATTGAATACGCTCTCGGCGATGAAGTCATCCGAGCAGCGGCAGCTGGCCTCGATGCTGACATTCTGGTCTCAGGGCGTGCAACAGGCGACCTATGTGAGCGCAGTCATTGCGGGCACCTATCTGGTGTTCATCGGGCAATTTACGGTTGGCTCCATCATTGCGGTGGGCATCCTGACGGGGCGCACCCTGTCGCCACTTACCGCTTTGGCGGGCACGATGGCGCGCTGGGGCAACGTTAAATCCGCCCTCGACGGGTTGGACCATATTGCAGAGGCTGCACAAGACGCCGAAGAAGACCGCACCTACCTGCGCCGCGAAACCCTTGAGGGTAATTTCGAGCTGCGCGATGTCACCTTCCGGTACGAAGAAGAAGGCGCGCCGACGCTGGACATCAAAGGCGTGGGCATCAAGGCCGGACAACGGGTCGCCGTTCTGGGGGCCAACGGGTCTGGCAAATCATCCTTGCTCAAACTGCTCAGTGGTCTCTACGCGCCCGAAACGGGCCGGATCATGATCGACGGCACCGAGATCAGCCAGATCGAGCCGCGCGATATGCGCCGCCTTGTGGGCTACCTTGGTCAGGACGTGCGTCTGTTTGCAGGCTCGTTGCGCGACAACCTGAACCTGACCATGCTTGAGCGGGACGACGACCGCCTGCAAGCCGCGCTTGACTTTGCGGGGCTTGGTCCCTTCGTCAAAGGCCACCACAAGGGGCTGGATCTGGAGATCAAGGACAATGGTGCCGGCCTCAGCATCGGGCAACGCCAGTCCATCGGCTGGGCCCGGCTTTGGCTGCAAGACCCGAAGATTTGCCTGCTGGATGAACCGACCGCCGCTTTGGACCAGACGCTGGAGGCCACATTGGTCAGCCGTCTGGAGACATGGATCAAAGGCCGCACCGCAATCATCGCCACGCACCGTGCACCGATTCTGGCCCTGACCGAACGCACAATGCTGTTGCAGAACGGGCGGATGACCATCGACGGTCCCAAAGAACAAGTGCTGAGCCATCTGGCCGGTCAGAAAGGTGCCGCATGAGCTTTGCCCAATCCTCCGAGCTGGACGCGCAATTGGGCAGGCAGATGAGGGGCCCCTCTATGGTGGTCTGGCTTTCTGCTGCCACGGTGGTGGTGTTCCTGATCTGGGCCGCTTTCGCGTGGGTTGACGAGATCGTGCGCGCGGAAGGGTCGATGATCTCAAGCTCGCGCCCGCAGATCATTCAAAACCTTGAAGGCGGCATTCTGGCCGAACTGGCCGTGGCAGAAGGCGACATTGTCGAGCGCGGCGCAGTTCTGGCGCGTCTTTATGGCACGCAATTCCAATCGTCAGTTGACGATTTGCAAGACCAGATCAGCGCCTTTGAAATCCGCCGTTTGCGGCTGGAGGCAGAACTGGCCGGACAATTCGACTTTGAGGTGCCTGACGAGTGGGCCTCGCGGACCCCCAGCATTGTCGCGTCCGAGCGCGCTTTGCTGATGGCGCGGCAGTCCGACTTTGTCAGCCGGATCGAGGGTGCCAAACGGGTGCTGGCGCAGGCCCAGCAGGAACGCGATCTGATGGAGAACCTTCTGGAGCGCAAGATTGTCGCCCTGATCGAGGTCACCCGCGCGCGCAAGACCCATGCGGATGCCCGGATCAAATACGACGAGATCGTCACACAGTCCGAACTGGACCGCGCACAGGAATACTCCGACGTGCTCAAGGAACTGGCGACGTTGCGGCAAAACCTGAAGGCCAGCAATGACCAGTTGAAGCGGACCGTGTTGGTCAGCCCCATGCGCGGCATCGTCAACAATCTGGCCGTCACCACCATTGGCGGCGTTGTGCGCCCCGGCGAAGAGATTTTACAGATCATCCCGATGGATGAGGAATTGTTCGTCGAAGCCCGCGTCAAGCCCGAGAACATTGCAGGCGTGCGCCCCGGCCAGACGGCAACGGTCAAGCTATCGGCCTATGATTACACGATTTTTGGCACGTTGCAGGGCAAGGTCAAACTGATCTCGGCCGATACGTTCAAAGACGAGCGCGCCCGCGATCCCGATGGCAATCCACACTATAAGGTCACGTTGCAGGTAGATACCGACAACCTGACAGCGCGACAGGCATCCTTGCAGATCAGGCCCGGCATGCAGGCGAGCGTTGAGTTGCACACTGGCTCCAAGACCGTGATGCAGTACCTGCTGAAGCCTTTGTACAAGTCGAAAGAGGCATTTCGGGAGCCTTAGGCTCTTCGCTGCGCTCATCGCCTGGATCGGGGGCTGCAGGCTCTCCAAAACCAAATGGTTGCCGAGCCGCCTGTGCGTGATCCTTGTCTGGCACCCAGCGGTCCGGCGCTCAAGAGAAATAGCGGTTTCCCGAGCAAGCTCGTGACCCTCCGCGATTTCTCTTGATCCCCGGGACCCCTGCGCGCCCGCCTGCGATCAAGCAAAGGCGGCTCGGAAACCAAGGGGTCAGTTGTCCGTATCCAGCCAGATCGTCACGGGGCCGTCGTTGGTCAGGGCCACGGACATGTCAGCGCCGAATTTTCCGGTCTCAACGGGGATACCAAGAGTGCGAAGCGATTGCGCAAAATGCAGGTATCGCGTTTCTGCGACGTCCGGTTTGGCCGCATAGGAAAACCCAGGTCGGGTGCCGCGGGACGTGTCTGCAGCCAAAGTGAACTGGCTCACCACCAGCGCGCTGCCAGCTGTTTTAGCAAGGCTCAGGTTCATCTTGCCTGCGTCGTCTTTGAAAAGGCGCAGTTTGGCGATCTTGGCGGCAAGCGCGTCAGCAGTGGCGGTTGTGTCATCCGGCATGGCGCAGACAAAGATCAGCAGACCGGGGCCGATCTGGCCGATGACCGCGCCTTCGACTGTGACAGATGCTTGCGTCACCCTTTGCAACAGCGCGCGCATCAGTCGTGCCAGTCTATGATGGCATCCAGCGGGGCGCGCGCTGTGCGGAACTGGTTGATGGGGGCGTCATCGTCGGCATAGCCAAAGGAGATGGCACAAAGGATCAGCCGGTCATCCGCGATGCCAAGATGATCGCGCAGCAAAGGCGCATAGGCAGCAATTGCCGCTTGCGGGATGGTTGCCACACCCAGCGCGGTTGCAGCCAGCGTGAAGGCTGTGACAAAGCCGCCGGTGTCCATCGCGCCGTAGGGCCCAAGCTCGGCTGGGGAATGGATGATCGCCACGTGAGGCGCGTCAAACAGCGCGTAGTTGCGCAGCATTTGAGCCTGCCGCGCGTCACGGTCGCCTTTGCCGATGCCTACCGCATCATAAAGCTGGAAACCGCAGGTGCGGCGGCGCTCAAGATAGTCACCGGTGTAGCCTGTGGGCCAATCCAGATCGGGGGTAGGGGGCGTGCCCGCGGCTGCTGCATCCATCAAGGCGGTGCGCAGGGTGTCGGTGGCTTGGCCACGGGTGATCGCCACCTGCCAAGGCTGGGCATTGCACCATGACGGCACATGGCGCGCGGCGGTGACGATCTGGGTGATCACGTCGTCCGCAACCGGATCGGGCAGAAAGGCGCGACAGGAATAGCGGGCCTGAAGGGTCTCGAGCAAAGGCGTGTAGTGTGTCATTGGTTCAACGCGGCTCCGTATCCGACGGCGGCGGCGATCAGCACGGCCAAAACCACAGCAAAGAAGATTTTGACAGCAGAGTATGGCCGCTCGCCTTGCACACGTCCTGTGCGCCCGTTGACCACAAAGCGAAAGGTGCGGCCACGGTATTTGTAGGCCGCAAGCCACACGGGCAGCAACACATGTTTGAAGGTCAGACCGCTGGCCTTGGTCTGGATGTCGTGCACACGCTGGCGATCGCCACCGATGTCGAACTTGACGTCACGTTCGATCATCCGGTCCATGTAGCCGCTGGCCTGGGCAAAGCCATCCTCGAGCGGGACGGCATAGGCCTCCGCGCGGAAACCGGCAAGGAACTCGGGCGCGTAGGGCTCCAGCGCGGACAGGTCCCAAGGTTCCAACGCGTCGGTGTATTTTTTGGGCAGCGAGACAGAGGCCAGCACCAACACGTCGTCAAAGAAGCGTGCCACACGGCCCCGTGCGCGGGTCCAGCGTACTTTGGCCACGCGGATCTGGTGGCGCTTGCCGTCGCGCATCACGGTCTGGGTCTCGTAATAGACAGTGCCACGCTCGCCCACATAGTTGGATTTGGTCTGCGCATCAAAGGTCCAGTAGGGCACATAGATGCCATCCATCCGGCGCCCCTTTCGGGCGTATTTCTGCAAACCGTTGGGTGCAAACCAGCGACGGCCCAGCCAGTCGGACAGCGCATCGCGGGCCACTTCCTCGGTCATTGCAAAGGGCAAAACCGCTTGTGGTTTGATCTGCTGCAAAAGCCCCGTGTCCGTGACCACGGGGGTCGCACAGAACGGACATTCGGTGGCGTGGTCCACGCCTTCAAAGGCGATCTGAGCGGCACAGTTCGGGCAGGAGGTCACGCGCGCCTGCGTCATTTCTGCGTCGGGAAGGTCTGCCGCAAGACCTGATTTCAGGTCCATCTCGCGGATCGGATGCAACCGGAAACCGGAGCCTTCGATGATCTGCGTATTGCCACAATGGTCGCAGGTCAATTGCCCCGCATCCGGTTCAAACCGCAAGTCAGAGCCGCAGCTTTCACAGGGAAAGCGGTGCTCGGCCATGTCGGTCGAAGCAGAGAAATCACGCAAGGGGGTGTCGGCCATCAGGTCCTCGGATCGGTGTGTTCAGATGCAAGATAGCGCGGCGACCTGCCGTCTGCCAGTCACAGAAAGCGGTGCAGCGCGCGGGGCACCATAATGCGCAGGGCATTGTCCTTGAGGTGCAGATGCCGCCAGATGTGAAAGCCCGCGTGGATCACGGCAATCACGGCCAGCAGGTAGAATTCGTAGATGTGGAACGTGCCGATAAAGTCATTGGCCTGCCGCATGTCCAGCGGCGGGGCGATGGGCAGAAACCCTCCGGCCTTGAGCAGCACGGCAGAGGTCAGACCCAGCAGGAACCCCGTCAGCGCGACCAGAAAGAGCCCCCAAATCAAGAGTTTGTGCAGCCATTGATGCGCGACCCGTGCCCACGGCGGCAGCTTTGGCCCCGGACGGCTGGCCAGCCCGCGGCGCATGTAGTCCGCAGTCCAGCCCAGACAGAGGGTCACAAAGAATAACGCCAGAATGGAGTGGAACTGGAACGCCTTCGGCCCCAGCGGGACCACGTCGGAGGGGGTCACAAGGATGAACCAGACCAGCAAAGGCACCATCATCCAATGCACGGCTTTCAGGACGGTGCGGCGTTTGGGCAGGCTCAGAGCCATTTGTGCAGCACCTTCGGGGTGATCAGTTTGAGCGCGCCGTCAAAAAGCGCGTTGTG
>CALAIJ010000025.1 GCA_937923365.1 uncultured Sulfitobacter sp. | reverse complement strand
TGTCGGACACAGGCACATTGCCCCCGTGGATATGCCACACGGGGTTGTTGGCCCGCGCTTTGGCGTCCTGATCGACGTAAGCGCGCAACTGCTGGTGATATTCATCAACCGCCTTGGGGATGACATCAAAGTGCATCCGTTTGGCTGTCTTGGGCTTTTGGTACATGAAGTACGATAGGCTTTCGGTGCTGGCATAAGTCAGCCACTGATCGATAGAAATCCCATTGCCGGAAGACTTGGAAATCTTCTGGCCGTTTTCATCAAGGAACAGCTCATAGCTGAAGTGCTCGGGCTTCTTGCCGCCGAGTATCTCGCAAATGCGGTCATAGATCGCCGTATTGGTGGCGTGCTCCTTGCCGTACATCTCGAAATCAACGCCAAGGGCGGCCCAGCGCGCACCAAAGTCGGGCTTCCACTGCAACTTCACATTGCCGCCCGTGACGGGCAGCGTCCATTCACGGCCCTCCTCGTCATCGAAAGTGACGGTGTGGTTGACCGGATCGACAGATTTCATCGGCACGTACAACACCCGGCCCGTTTCGGGGTGGATCGGCAGAAAGATGGAGTAGGTCTGCTGACGCTCTTCGCGCAAGGACTTGAGCATCACGGCCATGACCTCGTCGTACCGCTCGGCGGCGCGCTTGAGGATCTCGTCGAACTGGCCGGTCTGGTAGAACTCGCGGGCGGAATAGAATTCATATTCGAAACCGAAAGTATCAAGGAACCGCCGCAACATGGCATTGTTATGATGGCCAAAGCTCTCGTGGGTGCCGAACGGGTCTGGCACCGATGTGAGCGGCTTGTGCATATGCTCCGCCAGCATGTCCTGCTGGGGCACATTGCCGGGGATTTTCCGCATCCCGTCCAGATCGTCCGAGAAACAGATCATTCGCGTCGGGATATCGCTGATTTCCTCGAACGCGCGTTTGATCATGGTTGTGCGCAGGACCTCACCGAACGTGCCGATGTGCGGCAGGCCACTTGGGCCATATCCGGTCTCGAACAGGACATGCCCTTTTGCGGGCGGCGCTTTGGCATACCGTTTGGCCAGACGGCGCGCCTCTTCAAAGGGCCATGCTTTGCTGGTCATTGCCGCGTCGCGCATATCTGACATGTTGATCTTCCTGAACAAGTGGGGTGCCGAGGCGTACCTATTGCCTCACCCCTGCCCCGTCAACGTGGCACGCACAGGCAATGCTTGCACGGGCCTGCCTTGCTGGCTTAACTGCACAGAACCGAGATAAAGGCACAGATGATGGGCAAGAGCCTGCTGAGCAAGATCGACAAACATACTGTCGCCAAAGTCCGCGCCCGTGCGCAGACCCTTTCACCTGACTTCACCCAAGCGGACGCGGTGATCGCGGCCATGTTGCAAGACGGGGATGCCTTGTTGAACCGCGGGCATCTGTTGGCACGTCTCAAGGAATTCGGCATCGCGGGCACTTCTTGGTGGAAGGGCCTTGATAACTATGCGGATTGGCGAAACGACAATCTGCTTGGCCCGCAGCAAATCCCGACGGAGATTGTGGATTATCTGCTGTTCGCCGCGGCACGCGGACCCAAGGATGCGTTGGAAATCGGTGTCTCTTATGGCGGAACAACCGCGTTCTCGGCAGCGTTTTTTCAAGCAATCAACCCTGAGTTCACGTATCATTGCCTTGATATCAAAGACAAAACCAAGCTGAGCCCGGCGATGCGCGATATGCTGAACATCCAGATGCATATCCCCGCGACATCGGATGATCTGGCGGGCCAGCAATTCGACGTGGTCTTTATCGACGGGGATCATTCCTACGATTGGGCAAAACGCGACTTTGAAAATATTGGTCGAAACGCCCGGCTGGTCTGCGCCTTTCACGACATCAACGGCAAGGAATACATTCCCCAAGGGGGCGGCGTCTTCCGCTATTGGCGCGAGCTGCGCGCAACGGTGTCCCGAGAGGCCCCGATGCTGGACATCTGTCATGCCGTACCGGGTGAGCATGTCTCAAAAGACGGGCTCTGGATGGGCATCGGGCTGATCGACTACGCAAGCCGCCATGATCCGGTCTAGGCCGCAGGCAGGCAGAGCACCACTTGCGCGCACCTGCGGTCAGGCATATCTCTGACCTTGATATTGGTTACCGAAAGCGCTGCGCCTCATGCCCGACGACATCACCCACTCTCTCAGTGCGCAGGATTGCCTTGTGGCCCTGATGATCGCCGTTTCCGCATCGGACGAGGACATCCGCACGTCTGAATTGATCAAAATCCAGTCTGCAGTGAACACATTGCCCATCTTCGGCGATTACGATGCGGACCGCATGAGCGTGATGAGCAAGACAGTCTTCGACCTGTTCGAACAAGAAGACGGGTTGGACGCACTCTTTGGTCTGATCCGCGATGCTTTGCCAGACCGGCTGTATGAAACCGCTTATGCATTAGCCTGCGATGTGGCGGCAGCGGACGGCACTCTGGACGAGGCCGAACTGCGCCTGCTGGAGGAAATCCGCTACGAGCTGAATCTGGACCGCCTGCATGCCGCTGCTATCGAGCGCGGGGCAAGGGCGCGCCACCTGACATAGCGGCTTGGTGCCCTCAGACCGCATGAGCCGGTCAAGATCACTTGGCCGCGGTCAAAGCATCCAAACTGGCGGCCTCACGGTAGGCGTCAGCCAGCTTTCTGGATTTTTCATTCAACGCCGTTGCCCGATCTGATAGCCAATATCGGCTAGAGGAATATCCGTCCAAAGCGTGGGCATTCAACTCATCAACACACGCGGCTTCCGGCCCTTCGCTTTTGCGTAATTTATTGATGACATTGAACAGTTTTGAGCGCTGACGTGCAGGGTTATTGCGCTGATAACACCCCGCCAGTTCAATGCCCGCGTTGTGATAGACGGAGTGAATTCGCCCGACGTTCTGGTGAACGCAGTAGTTGTACCAAATGACAGCGGCTTCCGCTTCTTTGATCGCATTCAGTCGCGCGCGTAGGGCTTTGGCACTGTCAGCGGCGTAGAATGTTCCCCCGCCAGCCTCTGCTATCTGCTCTAGCTGGGCGGCGGTTTGGGCATCCACGTCAAAACCGATGGTGTTGACAGTGGTTTGCACACCCGCTTCCAACAACAGCTTGGCCTGTCCTACAGGATCACCGTCACAGGTCTCCTCCCCGTCTGATAGCAACAATACGACCGGGGCGATGGGGTCGGACTCTGTGGCAGGCGGCAAGTCGGCAATGACCTCACCTGCATAGCCCAAAACACCGCCTAAAGGAGTCCAGCCCGTGGGCCGCAGTCCTTCGATCGTCGCATTCAAAGATGCGCGCGGCGTGTCAAAGCCATGCACCATCTCGCTGGTCGCGCAGCTTTCAGCGCGGCCCGTTTTGGTGTTGTCCCCTTTGTGGCCGTAGACCACCAGCCCGACGGCAACTTCCTTTGGCAAATCAGCCAGAAACGCTTTGGCTTCGCGCTGCGCCACGGCCATTTTGCTCTCTGCGCCGACCTTTCCCGCCATGGAGCCTGACGCATCGATGGCAAGAATAAGGTGGCTTGTGGGACGTGTGGAGTTGAAGACCTTTGGCGGCTCACATTCCAGCAACTCATATTCCGCGACCGTGGGTTCGCACTGCTCGAAATTTGTCGGGTTCTCTGCGGCAACAGCGTCAAAGATCGGCTGGCAGGTCGCACTGAATTCCTGCGCAGGTGCCGTGTTGGCGGCAATCG
>CALAIJ010000024.1 GCA_937923365.1 uncultured Sulfitobacter sp. | reverse complement strand
GAACACGTTATTGGTGCCCATGAAATCTGCCACAAAACGCGTGGCGGGACGAGAATAGACCTCCATCGGGGTGCCCGCCTGTTCGATCTGCCCGCCGTTCAGGATCACGATGCGATCGGCGATGGACATCGCCTCGTTCTGGTCGTGGGTGACAAAGATCGTGGTCACCCCCAGCTTGCGTTGCAGCTTCTTGACCTCGATCTGCAAATGCTCGCGAAGGCCAGCGTCTAGTGCGCTGAACGGCTCATCCATCAGGAAAAGCTCCGGCTTGATGGCAAGCGCGCGGGCAATGGCAACCCGCTGGCGTTGACCACCGGACAGCGCCGATACAGGGCGCGCGCCGAGGCCCGACAAGCCCACGGTGTCGAGCAATTCATCCGCCCGCACGCGACGCTCGGCCTTGGCAACGCCGCGAATGTCCAAGCCGTAAGCGATGTTTTCGCCCACGCTCAGATGCGGAAACAGGGCGAGGCTTTGGAACACCATACCCACATTTCGCTTGTGGCAGGGCACCGCTGACAGATCCGCATCGCCCAGCCGCAGATCACCGCTGGTCTGGTGCTCCAGCCCTGCGATGATGCGCAAAAGCGTGGTCTTGCCGCAGCCGGACCCGCCGAGAAGGCAGATAAACTCGCCGGGTTCGATCTCCAGATCGACCCCCTTGAGCGCCTCAAAGCTGCCAAAGCTCTTGGTGATATTGGATAGGTGCAAAGCCGCCATCGGAGCCTCCCTGATGCCGTAAGAAAGGGGCCGCAACACGCGGCCCCCGATGCGTTACTGAGAGATCATCTCGAGGTATTTGTCCGACAACCAGTCGCCCTCGCGCAGGTGGATTTCCGTCTGCACGCGCAGGGGTGCGATGTCGCTGCCGACAGCCGCGAATTCCTCAGCAGTCAGGTCAGTGCTGCCGACCGGCACCACGGGCGCCACACCCAGCGTGCGCACCAGCTTGGCCTGTACCTCGGGCTGGCTCATGTAGTTGATGAACTGTTGGGCGGCCTCGATATTCTGACTATCCCGCGGCACGATCCAGAAGGCGTCAGAGGCGACCCCCCCTTCCTTGGGGAAGTTGGACTGCACCGGGTTGCCATCCGCAGCAGAGATGTTGGTGACATCATGGTAATAGAGCCCAGCGTTATATTCACCAGCCTCAAGCCCCTGCTGGAACTGGCCCTCATCGCGGTACCACAGCGAGACCTGCGGCTTGAGCTCTGCGATCTTGGCGATCACCTGCTCCAGCCCCTCGCGGGTCTCCATGATGTCGTAGCCGCCGAAGAACGTGACCGCCGTGGCCTCCATCAAGCCGCTGTTGGGCGCGGAGTTGAGGCCCAACTTGCCGTCCCAGTCGGTGGTCCACATTTCGGCCCAACTGGCGGGGGCATCTGCGGTGAACTCGGTGTTGGTGACGAAAGTCGTGTACCACGCCAGCGCGCCGACAGCGATGACATTGCCATCGTCATCGGTGCGCACGTAGCCCTCGCTCAGGCCATCGGTTGCGGGCATGGCCCCACCATCCAGCTTGGCCCAAAGGCCGATGGACTGACCGCGCGCCAGCACTTCGGCCGCCACAAGCGACAGATCGGCAGGCGTTTTCTTGGCACGCGCGGCATTGGTCAACTGTGTGAGCCAGGCCTGATCGGCTGGCTGCGCGATGGAGCGCACCTCGATCCCCGTGGCCTCGGTGAAGCCGGGATAAATCTCGGCTTTGAGGGTCTCTTCAAAGAAGCCACCCCAGGCGCTGACTGTGATTTCCTGTGCAAAGGCGCCTGTGGCCCCGACAAGGGCCAGCGCTGCGGCACCGGCGATTTTCGTGAGTGTATTGGTCATCTGTAACCCCATAGAATTGTGTTCCGACAAATCGGCTCTGGGAGGACAGAAAAATGCGTGCTTGATCGCCTTAAGCATATTCACAAGTCGCAACTGCGTGCAATAGGGTTTATACCGGCATGCAGAAACGATGAATTAGTCACGTTAAAACAGAAATTTACGACAAATCCGGGCGAAACCGATGAGACTCTCCGATATCGACCTTAGATTATTGCGCGTGTTCAAAGCCGTTGCTGAATCAGGTGGATTCGTGAAAGCCCAAGGCGCGCTTGGCATCAACCAACCCGCGATCAGCACGCATATCGCGAATCTTGAACAACGGTTGAATGCGCGGCTGTGCAATCGTGGACCGCAGGGGTTTTCGCTGACCACCGCAGGGCAGGAAGTACTGCGCGAAACCAATGCTATTCTTGATCAGCTTGACGCCTATGCGCAACGGCTGGAAGATATCGGCACAAAGTCAAAACACCAATTGCGGATTGGCGTTGTAGATTGCACGGTTTCCGATCCCGAAAATCCCCTGCCACATGCCATGGCAAAGGTCTCGGAAAGAATGCCACACCTGCGGACACGGATTGGCGTTTACGATTACCTTGATTGCCTGACAGAGCTACGATCCGGTCGTCTGGATCTTGCGCTTGTTGGTCTCAATCATGATGGCACTGTGCCACAAGACCTTGAAACCGTTGAGCTTTACGAAGAGAAAAGCGGCTTGTTCTGCGCGCCCGACCACCCCTGCGCACAGGCAACAAGCGCAGAGGCGCGGCTTGACGCCCTGAAGAAAGCCAAGATTTCCGCCCATAGTTTTCTGTTGAACCCGATCTCTGCTGCTTTGCCCGTGCAACTGCTTGATGAAGGCGCAGAAATCTCACAGGGCAACATCGAGGCTACGGCCTATCTGTGCCATGCGGGCACCCATGTCGGGATCATGCCGCTGCATTTTGCCCGTCAATGGACATCGACAGGCAGACTTATCCACCTTGATGAGGCGCGATATCAGACAGTGTCCGTCTTTCACGCCGTGCGCCTCAAGGGCAAGCAAGCGGACGAACCCGCAGAGATGCTCTGGCGCTATCTAGCTGAAAATATTGTGTGAATCGGCTGCATTGGTCAACGCAATGCAAGCATTGGCATTTCAGAATGGTTATTGCTGCTGTTGCACGCGACTGTGTCCTTGCTTTGATCAGCTCCGGATTGTCCGGAAAAATGCGTGATTGTCTGCCGACATGGTTTTTCGAACCACAGCCGGCCAAACCTTAGTGAGCGTTTGGCCCAACTGGTTTGATTGATCATGCGGCGTGTTTGCTGTGGTACAAACAGCCCAAAGGATTCATAGAAGCGGCGGTGAAACGGCTGGCATATGGCTGTTTCGAAACGAAGCGACTTCCGAACAGCCCATTTGGCAGCAGCGTGATCTAGATGATGACCTCTTCGGTTGCCTTGGGGTGGGCTGTCAGCGGCTCGAACCCGTCTTCGGTGATGATAAAACTATCACCGACCTGCGCGCGAAAACTGTCCACGCTGACTGATCCGTCTACGGCCAGCACCATACCTGGCTGCAAAATCGTGGTGTCTCCTGTGACCAGTTGCGGCGCCTCCAGATAACTAAAGCCCGTCGCACGGCCACAGCGGAAAGGATAGGCGTATCCGGCTTGCTGGATCACATCGGCATAGGCGGCATGCACGGATTCGGCAGTGACACCGGGGCGCATCGCAGCCAAGGCGGCTTGCTGGCTGGCGAGCGCCACTTCGTAGACGCTTTGCTGGCTTGGGTCCGCGATTTCCCCGATCCAGAACGTGCGGTCGAACCCAAGTTTGAACTTGTGAAAATTGGTCATGCCGCAAAAGCACAGGAACACAGGCTCCCCGCGTTTCATGATGCGGGTGCTGGCGCGGTGGTGCGTTTTGGTGATCTCGGGGCCGGACGCCATGATTTGCAGGAAATGCATGTTGGGCGACATGTCCGCGTCATCGTAATGCGCCGCCAAAAGCTCTGCCGCCTTGCGCGTGCCTGCCGCTGAGGTGGCCAGCGCAACCTCGAACTCGGCCACACCGTGCCCGATGGCACCGCGCCCTGCCTGCATCATTGCGGTGGCGACCTGACCTGCATGGCGGGCCAGATCCAGCTCTTGCGGGGATTTTATCATCCGCATCTGCGACAGAATGGGTGTCACGCTGGTGATCCGGTCACCACGCACAAGACTGTCCACATAGGCACGCACCAAGGGCGGCATATGATCCGGCTCAACCCCGACAAAGGCCGCACCCTTCAGCGCCGTCGGCATCTCGGCGCGCCATTCAGCGCCCATGCCGTCATTCCACGGGGCAATACGGTCAACCCGTGCGGCAGCCTTGGCGGAGTTAAGATCGATCTCGGGCGTGATCAGCAGGCTGGGACCGTCGCGCTGCACAACCAGAATGGTGGGCCGCCCGAACTCCATATGCAGATAATCGTAGTAGCCTGTCAGGTAATAGACATTGTCGTCATCCGTGACCAAAGCCACATCCATGCCCGCCACATCCATGGCGGCGCGGAATTGCTGCATGCGGGTGTCAAACATCATGTCTCTCCGTCTGGGCGTTGGGGCAAACGGTCTCGGACAAGTTGTGCCCAGAACGCCGCGCCGATTGGCAGCAAGGCATCGTTAAAGTCGTAGTCCGAGGCATGCAACGGCTGGCCATGCGCGCCCTCCTGCCCGTTGCCCAACAACAAAAAGCACCCCGGTACTGCGGCACAAAAATGAGCGAAATCTTCTGAAAAGCTCATCGGATCGCGATCAGGGATGGTTTCAAGCCCTTGGGCACGGGCGGCGCGCACCACGGCCTGCGTCGGGCCTTCGGCATTGAGGGTCTCGATGAACTCGGTGTTGAAAGACACCTGAGCCGTCACGCCATGTGCCGCCGCAATTCCTTGCGCGATCTGCGCCATCTGCGTGCCAATCGCATCGCGGTCGGCAGGTGTGCGGGCGCGCACATCGCCTTTCAGCGTCGCTGTGCCTGCCAGCACATTGCGTTGCCCGTCGGTCAGAAACTCGGTCACGGACACCACCGCACCGGCACCCGGGCCCAGTTTGCGCGCCACGATGGTCTGCAAGGCCTGCACGATTTCTGCCGCGATCGGGATTGCATCACGCCCCGCCTGCGGCATGGAGGCATGACCGCCCTGCCCGTGCACAGTAATCTCAAACAGGCTTTCGCTGGAACAGATCAGCCCCACACGGGTCGAGACCTGCCCCAAAGGCGCACCGGGCAGGTTGTGAATGGCATAGATTTCCTCAACCGGATGCTGGACCAGTAATCCTTCGGCCAGCATCGCCTGCGCGCCCAGCCCGTGTTCTTCGTTGGGTTGAAAGATGAACACGACGGTTCCGTCAAAATCGGGGGCTTGGGCCAGCGCAGACGCAGCCCCCAACAGCATTGTCATATGTCCGTCGTGCCCGCAGGCGTGCATCACACCATCGGTCTGGGACACGTAGTCATGCGTGCTGGTCTCAAGGATGGGTAATGCGTCCATATCGGCACGCAACCCGATTGCGCGGTTGCCATTCCCTGCACGCAGGATGCCGATAACACCTGCGCCTGTATGCACTTCCAGTCCCAGATCACGCAGAAAATCGGCCACACGCGCCTTGGTCCGGTCTTCGTGAAAACCCAGTTCGGGCTGGCGGTGAAACACCTGCCGTAATGCGGTGAGTTGTTCTTGGTCCATCATAATGTGTCGGCCTTCTGAGCATGTGTCACGGCATCGCGGAGTACCGCCATCGCGATCTGCGCGTCTTGTCCCAGTGCACGGTCTTCATCGAGCGGCGCAATCCGCGCGCGCAGCGCATGATGAAGCGGCGTTGCTGTCACCCCGCGCAAGTCGCGCGCCTGGGCGGCAACAACCGCCTCAATCCCGCAGATAAGCTGGAACGGCTGCATCTGTTCGCTTAGTTTCAGTGCCACCTGCGGGGTCATCGGGGCCATGTCCTCCACCCCGTCGGACACAGGGGCTGCATCGAGTGCCACAGGCATGGCGTGGCGGCGCACGGTACCCAGCAAGGCGGCAGCGGTCTTTTGCAAAGGCACGAAACCTGCCGATGCGCCCCCCCGTGGACTGAGGTATCTGGGCAGGCCGCTCAGCTTGGGGTCCATCATCCGCTGCACCCGCATCACAGCGCTTTGGGCGACCATGGCCATGGCAAGGCTGACCTGCTCCAAGGCCAGCGCCAAAGCAGGGGCGAGGAAATTCGACGTGGAACACATTGCCTGCGCGCCCATGACGGCGGGGTTGTCACTGGCACCGTTCAACTCGTCCTCCCAAATTGCGATGGCACGGCCAAGTGCGTCCCAGGCTGCACCAAAGACGGGCGCGATGGTGCGAAAACTCAGTGCATCCTGAACCCGCACACCGCTGTCGCCCTTGAGCGCTCGGGCAAACCAGGCTGCCATGTCCGACTGCCCCGGAGATGTGCGCAACTCATTGACGCGGGGCGAAAATATCTGCGCATTGGCCCCAAAGCCCTGACAGGACAAGACGGCCGCCTGTTGCGCCATTTGCAGCGCCATACGGGCATCATTCAAGGCGCTTGCGCCAAGGGCCACGGTCAAGCCGCTGTGATTGATCAACGCCATCCCGTCCTTGGCCTGTAGGTCTGGCACAGTGATCCCGCACGCCTCAAAGGCATCTGCGCTCTCTTGCAAGCTGCCCGCCTGCCAGTGCTGGCCCTGCCCCAGCACGGCCAAAGCCCAGCAGGCATTCTGCGTCAGATCCGCAGCCCCGATAGACCCGTGCATCGGCACGGCGGGTGCGATGCCCTCGCGCCACAGAGCGCATAGATGATCGAACAGCGGCACAGACATGCCGGAATGGCCCTGCGCGACGCCGATCAAACGCGCCAACAGCATCGCGCGCCCGATCTGCGCGGGCAGCATGGGGCCAACGGCCACAGCGCGGCCTTCGATCAACTGGCGTTGGAATGCGGGGATGTCTGCGGGGTCAATGCGGTGCCCCAGATTGGCGCCCAAACCAGTGTTAAGCCCGTAGACAGGCGCCTCACCTGCTGCCGCTGTATCGACAACTTCGCGGGCCTTGATCAGCCGCTCGCGTATCTGCGCGGGCACCTCACTGGCCTGCCCTTGAAGGGAGTGCATAAATGCCGCCAGCGTGACCCGCGCGCCCAACTGCATCAGGCGAACCGCAACCGCTGGCCGATGCCCATGCTGCGCGCTTTGACAAGCATTGCGTGGCCAAGGGCAATATCCGAAAGTGACAGCCCGCGGTGCCAGAACAGGATCGTTTCGTCAGCGCTTTGACGGCCCGGTTTTACCCCTGCCACGATTTGCCCCAGCTCTGCGTGCAACGTCTCGGCCGTCAGCTTGCCTTGGTCCACATGATCGCGCAGCGCGCCGAAGAGGCCATGCGCCTGCCCCCAGTCATCCATAACGACCTTGTCCATGATGTCTGTGAGCGTCAGCTCGACCGAGGACATGGTGCCATAGGGGATGACCAGCGCGCCCTTCTTGACCCACTCGGTCTTGAACAGCGGCTGCGGTTCGGGCAAGCGGCTGGCCTCGACGGCGATATCTGCCCCTTCAAGGCAGGACTGCCAATCCTCGGTAACGGTGATCTTGCGCCCCAGATCGGCCTCCAGCCTGGCGGCAAAAGCCTCGCGGCTTTCAGGGCGGCGCGAATGCACACGGACCTCGTTAAAGTCGAACAGGCTACACAGCAATCGCACGTTCCAATAGGCCGTGCCCCGCGCCCCAATGTGGGCCAGAATTTTCGGGTTCTTAGGTGCCAGATGTTTCGCGCCCAACGCCGTGATGGCACCTGTGCGCATTTCGGTAATGCCGGTGGCATCCACCAAGGCCTTGGGCGCGCCGTTGCGCGGATCAAAAAGCGTGAGCAGCCCGTATTCGCTGGGCCGCCCATCTTTGTAGTTATCAACGAAATCACCAACGACCTTGGTGCCGGCCGCGTCAATTTCGCCGCCGATCCAGCCGCGCAATACGTTGAAATGGCCCCGCGCGCCCGCACGAGGACGGATATGTGTGCGCGGTTCAATCTCTGTATCGCCGCGCCCCTGCATGGCGAGGCTGGCCTCGATGCTGTCGAGAATTTCCGCGTCAGTCAGCGCCAGATCCTCGATATCAAAGCGGTTGAGGTAGTCGAAATAGACAGGCGGCTGGGTCATCAAGGTCTTCCTAATATGCCCGGCAAGTTGAGCCCGTTTTCGCGCGCGCAATCAACCGCAATATCGTAGCCCGCATCTGCATGGCGCATCACCCCCGTTGCGGGATCGTTCCACAGCACGCGCTTGATGCGGGCGTCCGCCTCGGCCGTGCCGTCGCAGCATATCACCATGCCGGAATGCTGGCTGAACCCCATGCCGACCCCGCCACCGTGGTGCAGCGACACCCAAGTGGCCCCGCTGGCGGTATTCAGCAGCGCATTGAGCAACGGCCAGTCGCTGACCGCGTCAGAGCCGTCCTTCATTGCTTCGGTCTCACGGTTGGGACTGGCCACAGAGCCGCTGTCCAAATGATCACGGCCAATGACGACGGGTGCCTTCAACTCGCCCGTGCGGACCATTTCGTTGAACGCCAGTCCCAGCTTGTCCCGCTGGCCCAAACCGACCCAACAGATGCGTGCGGGCAGGCCTTGGAACGCGATCCGGTCCCGCGCCATATCAAGCCATTTGTGCAGGTGCGGATCGTCAGGGATCAGCTCTTTGACCTTTGCATCGGTCTTGTAGATGTCTTCGGGATCGCCAGACAAAGCGGCCCAGCGGAACGGCCCCACCCCACGGCAGAACAGCGGGCGGATGTACGCAGGCACAAATCCCGGAAAGGCAAAGGCGTTTTCCAGCCCTTCCTCAAGGGCGACCTGCCGGATGTTGTTACCATAATCCAGCGTCGGCACGCCTACGTTCCAGAAATCGACCATCGCTGCAACGTGCACTTTCATGCTGGCGCGCGCGGCCTTTTCAACCGCCTTGGGGTCGCTCTCGCGTTTGGCGCGCCATTCGGCCATGCCCCAGCCCTGCGGCAGATATCCGTTGAGCGGATCATGCGCGCTGGTCTGGTCGGTGACGATGTCAGGGCGCACCCCGCGTTTGACCAGTTCGGGAAAAATGTCAGCGGCATTGCCTAACA
>CALAIJ010000023.1 GCA_937923365.1 uncultured Sulfitobacter sp. | reverse complement strand
ATGGCGTCTGGATACCAACGCCAGCGGCCCTTCGGGCACACAGGCACGCATCGACGGGCTGGTGAATACCGATGGTACCTTGAACCTGACTGTGAACGGCACGGCCCCCTTGGGTCTCAGTCGGCCCTTCATAGCGCCGCGTAACCTGCAAGGAACGGCGCGGTTTGATCTGAATGTGAACGGACCTGCGGCTTTGTCATCGGTGTCAGGGCGGATCGTGACTTCCGACGCCAGCTTTTCCGCGCCAAACCTGCGCGTGGCCTTGCGCGGCATCGCGGCCGAGGTGGCCTTGGGCGGCAACCGTGCTGATCTGAGGATCAACGGGCAGGCGGTCGATGGCGGGCGGGTTGAGGTGCAGGGCGGCGTGACCCTCACGCGCAGCCTGCCTGCGGACCTGAGCATCGGGCTGCGGCAGGTTGTGCTGATTGATCCGCGCCTCTACCGCACATCTTTGTCGGGTGATCTGCGCGTGGCTGGTCCCCTGACTGGCGGGGCGCGCATCGCGGGCCAGATCAACGTGGGCGAAACCAACGTGAATGTGCCCTCCACCGGACTGACCAGCATTGGCGACATCCCTGCCATCACCCACATTGGCGACACGCGCCCTGTGGCTGCCACCCGCGCCAAGGCGGGGCTGACAGGGCAGGGCACGGGCGGGGGGGATACATCTTCAGCCGGGGCAGGGCCGGGTTTCGGTCTGGATATCCGCGTCAGTGCGCCCAACCGGATATTTGTGCGCGGGCGCGGGCTGGATGCGGAGCTGGGCGGCGGATTGAACCTTACGGGTACGACCAACCGGATCATCTCTGCCGGACGGTTTGAGCTGATCCGCGGGCGGCTGAACATCCTTGGCAAACGCTTTGTGCTGGAGGAAGGGTCCATCCAGTTTCAGGGCGATTTTGTGCCCTACATCCGCTTTGTGTCCTCGACCAAGACCGACACGGGCGAGGTGCGCGTGATTGTCGAAGGCCCCACGGACAGCCCCGAGGTGACGTTCGAATCCACCCCTGACGCACCGCAGGACGAAGTGCTGGCGCAACTGCTGTTCGGGCGCAATATCTCGGAGATTTCCGCGTTTCAGGCGCTGCAACTGGCCAGTGCGGTTGCGACTTTGGCGGGGCGCGGGGGCGGCGGGATCATTGGCAACCTGCGCGACGGCTTTGGACTGGATGATCTGGATGTCACCACCACGGAAGACGGGGCGACAGCCCTGCGCTTGGGCAAATACATCTCGGACAATGTCTATACAGGCGTGACGGCAAGCTCGGACGGGACGGCGGATGTCTCGCTCAACCTCGATATCTCGCCCAACCTGACGGCACGCGGCACTTTGGGGTCGGACGGCAACACCAGTATCGGGATTTTCTTTGAAAAGGACTACTAGGTCGCGGTGAACGTGCCGAACCGGCCTTGGTCAAACAGCAGACCTGTGCCTGCGCCTTCGCGTTCTGTCACATGGGTAACACGGCCCAGAATGATCGAATGATCCCCTGCGGGATGCACCGCAAAAGTGCTGCATTCAAAAGTTGCAAGACATCCTGAAAACGCCGGTGCGCCATTCGTGGCAGGCCCCCAGTCAAATCCGTCAAAATCGTGGCCCTGAGAAGCGAAATGCAATGCGATGTCTTGTTGAGTGTCCGCAAGGATGTGGACGCAGAAATGTGCAGCACCCGCAAAGGCATCATGTCGGGCAGAGGCGCGCCCCGGTGCCCACATCACAAGCGCCGGATCAAGCGAGATCGACGAAAATGAATTCGCCGTCATCCCCAAAGGCCCATGGTTCGTCAGCGTGGTGACGACCGTGACACCGGTGCCAAAGCGCCCGAAAGCCCGGCGCAGGGCGGCGCCGTCCTCGGGCGTGGGCGCAAAGCTGTGCTGGGGGTGGGACAACGGACTGCGGCCTTGTGTGATGGGATGCGTGATCTTGTTCATAGACCACTAGTCGCAGATCATCACGGCATCAATATGACGCAGGGCTGACGGTGTGCAATTACTGGATGGCGGCAGCGGATGTTTCGCTGCCGCCCCATTTACTGAGGGGCTATGAGGTGTCGAGCCCAGAAACCAAATTAGCTACACAACGTAAGCTTAGCGGTTCATCCGGTTCTCGATCAGGTCATCCACCACAGATGGATCGGCCAGCGTGGAGGTATCCCCCAAGGCGCCAAAATCGTCCTCTGCGATCTTGCGCAGAATGCGGCGCATGATCTTGCCGGAGCGGGTTTTTGGCAGGCCGGGTGCCCATTGAATGAGGTCCGGCTTGGCGATGGGGCCAATCTCGGTGCGGACCCAGGTTTCAAGCTCTTTGCGCAACGCCTCTGAGGGCTCTTCGCCATTCATCAAGGTTACGTAGCAGTAGATGCCCTGACCCTTGATGTCGTGCGGATACCCGACCACGGCGCTTTCGGCCACTTTGGGGTGCGCAACCAAGGCGCTTTCCACTTCAGCTGTCCCCATGCGGTGTCCAGAGACGTTGATGACGTCGTCGACGCGGCCGGTGATCCAATAGTCCCCGTCTGCGTCGCGCTTTGCGCCGTCACCGGTGAAATAATATCCGGGATAGTCGGCAAAATAGGTCTTCTCGAACCGTTCATGGTCCCCCCAGACAGAGCGCATCTGACCGGGCCAGCTGTCGGCAATGCACAGCACACCTTCGGCGGGGTTCTCGGTGATCTGCTCGGCTGTGGTCGGCTCGAGGATCACGGGCTTGATGCCGAAGAAGGGCTTCATCGCCGCACCGGGTTTCATGGCATGGGCACCGGGCAGGGGGGTCATCAGGTGACCGCCTGTCTCTGTTTGCCACCACGTATCGACGATGGGGCAGGTGCCGCCACCGACCATCTCGTTGTACCAGTTCCACGCCTCGGGGTTAATCGGCTCGCCGACGGTGCCAAGCAGTTTAAGCGAGGAGAGGTCGCATTTGGTCACAAAGTCATCGCCTTGGCCCATCAGCGCGCGGATGGCTGTCGGGGCGGTGTAGAATTGGTTTACCTTGTGCTTTTCGCAGACCTGCCAGAAACGGCTGGCATCCGGGTAGGTCGGCACGCCTTCGAACATCAGCGTGGTCGCCCCGTTCGCAAGCGGCCCGTAGACGATATAGCTGTGACCTGTCACCCAGCCCACATCCGCCGTGCACCAGTAGACGTCACCCTCTTGATAATCAAAGGTAATCTCGTGGGTCATGGCCGCGTAGACCAGATAGCCGCCCGTGGTGTGGACCACGCCTTTGGGCATGCCGGTGGAGCCTGACGTATAGAGGATGAACAGCGGGTCTTCGGCGTCCATCACTTCGGGTTCGCAGGTGTCAGCGGCGGTCTTGGCCAGGGCGTTGTAGTCGTGATCCCGCGCATCGTTCCATGCCACATCGCCGCCTGTGCGGCGTACGACCAATGCTTTGACAGATACGTCGCAATTGGCCAGCGCCTTGTCCGCGTTCGCCTTGAGCGGCGTGTTGCGCCCCCCGCGTGGGGCCTCGTCGGCGGTGATCACCACCTTGGCTTCGGACCCGTTGATGCGGGCGGCCAGCGCGTCGGGTGAGAAGCCCGCAAAGACGATCGAATGGATCGCGCCGATGCGCGCGCAGGCCAGCATGGCGAATGCGGCCTCGGGGATCATCGGCATATAGATGATAACGCGGTCGCCTTTGCCCACACCCATGTCGCGCAGGATGTTGGCCATTTTGCAGGTGCCTGCGTGCAGCGCCTTGTAGGTGATGTGCTGGGCGTCATCCGTGGGGCTGTCCGGCTCCCAGATGATTGCGGTCTGGTCGCCACGGGTTGCCAGATGGCGGTCGATGCAGTTGGACGAAACGTTCAGCTGTCCGTCCGCGTACCAATTGATATGCACATTCCCCAAAGTGTAGTCCACGTCCTTCACTTGGGTGAAGGGTTTGATCCAGTCTACACGGGCACCTTGTTCGCGCCAGAAGGCGTCAGCGTCTTCGATAGAGGCCGCATACATAGCGTCGTATTTGGCAGCATTGACATGCGCGCCGTCGGCCATGGCTTTGCTTGGCGGATAGGTTTTCGCGTCGGACATCTGGTTTCCCCCCTTGGTGTTGGGCCGGATCATAGCGTGACCCGTGCGGAAGGGAATAGGCGCGTCGCAAGCAGGGCCTTCGGTGTAAAGGTTTTTCCGATTTGCAGGCCCCCGTGTAAATTTTTTGGGTGTGTTTGGTCTAAATCAAGCAATAACAAAGTGATACATGTGAATGGCGGGGCGCATGCGACCGAAACTTGGCGGTCTCCAAAGCCATGGCATGGCTTGCGGCAAGTGCTGTGCCCCGTCACTGTAATGGCGCGAGACAGCATAATCAGCCAAGGAACGTAGACAGATGAATGGCATCCCCAAGACGATGAAAGCCTATGTGCTGCATGCCCACGGCGACATGGATGCGATGCGCTACCATACCGATTGGCCTGTCCCTGAGGTGGGTCCCGAACACGTGCTGATCCGCGTCGGGGCCTGTGGGTTGAACAACACCGATGTAAACACCCGCACGGGCTGGTACTCCAAGACGGTGACGGGGGCCACTGACAGTGCAGCCGGGCAGGCGCCGCAGGATGCGGACCCCACGTGGGGCGGCGCGCCCATAGGGTTGCCGCGCATTCAGGGCGCGGACGTTGTAGGCCGCGTGGTTGCTGCTGGCGTACAGGCAGATGCATCCCTGATCGGCAAACGCGTGATCAGCGACAACTGGTTGCGGAACTGGGATGACCCTTTGAACCGCGACACTGCCGGATACTACGGTTCGGAGGCGGACGGCGGCTTTGCCCAATACGCGGTAATCGACCACCGCAATGCGCGGCCAGTGGAGAGTGACCTGTCCGACGCAGAACTGGCGACGTTCTCGTGTTCCTATTCTACCGCTGAAGGGATGCTGTGGCGGGCGGGCGTGTCCAAAGGCGATCACGTGCTGGTAACGGGAGCCTCCGGTGGGGTGGGTTCTGCACTGGTGCAACTGGCCAAGCGGCGCGGGGCTTATGTGATTGCCATGTCCAGCCCGGCCAAACACGACAGGCTGCGTGATCTGGGCGCGGATGCGGTACTGCCGCGCGCGCCGGCTGACCTGGCTGCCGCGCTTGAAGCCGCCACAGGCCGCGCCACGGTGGATGTGGTGGCCGACATCGTTGGCGGCGATAGCTGGCGGCACCTGATCGACGCTCTTGCGCGGGGTGGGCGCTATGCCTGTTCTGGGGCGATTGCAGGCCCGATGGTGCAGTTGGATTTGCGCACGCTCTACCTCAATGACCTGACGTTGCATGGCTCCACCGTGATCCCGCCCGAGATATTTACGGACCTTGTGGGATATATCGAACGCGCAGAAGTGCGGCCCTTGCTGGCGGCGACCTATCCCCTGCAAGACCTCAAGCAGGCGCAAGAGGCCTTTATCGCCAAGCAACATGTGGGCAACATCGTCGCCATCCCTGATGCGAATTAACCCGGATTGTGTGAAAAGGAGAACCGCATGCGCAGACCCCAGGCCAAAGCCACCCAAGAGATTGATGATGCCCGCGTGCGTGTCACGCGGTTCGATTTCGACCCCGGTGCGGAGACCGGATGGCACACGCACGGCATGGACTATGTCATCACGACATTGACCCCCTGCACCATGCTGCTGGAGCAGCGGAATGGTGAAACGACAACAGTCAAGATTGCCGCA
>CALAIJ010000022.1 GCA_937923365.1 uncultured Sulfitobacter sp. | reverse complement strand
GAATGTGACCGAATGTGTAGCAGAACATGACAGCCTAGTAGGCAAATACAACACATTGCTTTCTGAATACGATGATCTTCTGACCGAAGCGAAGAAGGTCGTAAAGTCGTATGATGGGCTTAAAGATTGTCTGAGGTACGCAAGCGCGATGGATGACGTGCAAAGCTGTCTTATCTTAAACTAAGTAAAAGGATCTTTCTTGAGCGCGGTGAGGTACTTTATGTGGTATTTTATCTAGAGAAATCATTTAAAGTGAACAATAATAATATGTTGGGAAGAAAGTGCGGATGATCCTCGGTCCGCCACTTCCAATATTCATGCGACCAAAATATTTGTCCTAACTGGGTCGGTATGTGTGTATCTCCCCATTTTTCCGCCATTCGTCGCAACAACCGAGACCCATTTCTCCTTCCTGCCATTTGATCTTGGAAGGACCACCAAATGTCCTTGGCAGCGTTTCGGAGTGATGCAGTGCCTTGGCAAAAGCTCATCTGTGCAATCGACTCCGCCCCAGCGCCTTCATCTGACTCAATCGACGGATTCCGCCCCCTTAAATCGAACGCCGGCGGGTGTCCCCTTTGTCCTTCTCTCGTTCTTTCCCGGATCTGTCGCCACGAGATTCCATCTGACAAGAGATCTGCCCTGACTACTTCGTTGGCTTACATGCGTTGCGCCAGATCCAGCGAAAATGCGATTTTGATGGCATAGGTGATTGGACGGGGGCGTCTTCCCTTATTCAAGCAGGGGGGGACGGTCATGCGTTGCGAATGCGCATCTGGGCGTGGTAACGCGGTCCGTCTCTTAGCCTTGAGGCGATGGATGCAGTTTTCACGAAAGCCGCTATCAGGACAGTGATCTGGTGGGGGGCGATGCGAACCTGGCAGTTATTTTTGACGCCGACTTCACTGGTTCCCCTGATCCGGTGCACCCCGACGGATACCCTTACCTCAGCAGGTCTAAGCCGTCCGCCAATCCAGAACCACTTTCCCGGATTGCCCCGATTTCATCGCTGCGAACCCTTTGGCATACTCCTTTACGCCAAATCGGTGCGTGATGACTGCCGATACATCCAACCCGTTTTGCAGCATGGCGATCATCTTGTACCAGGTCTCAAAGATTTCGCGTCCGTAGATACCCTTGAGCGTGATGGCTTTGAAGACAATCCGGCTCCAGTCGACGGGGCTCTTGCCGGGGGGAATACCCAACAAAGCAATGCGCCCGCCCATCACCATCGCCTCGACCATCTGATCCAAAGCAGTCTGATTGCCCGACATTTCGAGCCCGACGTCAAAGCCCTGGTGGATCCTCAATCGCGGCTTTACGTCGTTCAGGTCTTCCCTGGCCACATTGACGGGGGTAAGGTCGGCAACCTTTGCAGCCAGATCCAGACGATCCTGATTGATGTCCGTAATCACCACGTTGCGTGCGCCTGCGTGTCTTGCAACCGCCGCGGCCATGATGCCGATAGGGCCCGCGCCGGTGACCAACACGTCCTCGCCGACCAGATCGAACGACAAGGCTGTGTGCACAGCATTGCCCAAGGGATCAAGGATCGCACCGATGTCGTCGCTGATCTCGTCCGGCAAGGGCACCACGTTGAACGCGGGCAGGCGCAGGTATTCCGCAAATGCACCTTGCTCGTTGACACCAATGCCGCGCGTTTCGGGATCAAGGTGGAACTTACCCGAACGGCTTTGGCGCGAGTGTTTGCCGATCAGATGGCCTTCGCCACTGCATCGTTGTCCCAGCGTCAACCCGTCGACATTGCGCCCCAGTTCGACAATTTCACCGGCAAATTCGTGACCTGTGATCAATGGCACGGGAACCGTCTTTTTGGCCCAGTCGTCCCAGTTCCAGATGTGTATGTCCGTGCCGCAGATGCCGGTCCTGTTGATGCGGATCAGCACATCATCGGGCCCGATTTCCGGCACTGGTGCCGTTTGCAGCCAAAGCCCTTCGCGGGCGTGTGCCTTGACCAGTGCGCTCATCTCATTGGTCATGCCAACACGCCTACGGCTTTGCCTGCGATCTCGAAGGCGCTTAGGGCGCGGTCCAGATCATCTTTGGTCAGGGATGCGTTCATTTGCGTGCGGATCCGCGCCTGACCGCGTGGAACGACCGGAAAGAAGAAGCCGCTGACATAGACGCCTTCGTCGAACAATCGCGCAGCCATGTCCTGCGCCAGACGCGCTTCGCCCAGCATGACAGGGATGATCGGATGTTCGCCGGGCAGCAGATCAAATCCCAGACGGGTCAGGCCAGCCCGCCAATAGGCGGCGTTTTCAAACAGTTGCGCCCGCAAGGCATCGCCTTGCTCAACCAAGCGGATCGCTTCGATCCCCGCAGCAACGATGGACGGCGGTAGGGAGTTTGAGAACAAATAAGGCCGCGCACGTTGGCGCAGCAGATCAATCACAGGCTGAGGGCCGGCAACATAGCCACCGATCGCCCCACCCAGCGCCTTGCCAAGCGTACCGGTCAGGATGTCGACATCGACGCCAAAATGCGCTGGCGTACCGGCCCCTTTTGGCCCCAGAAAGCCAGTGGCATGGCAGTCATCGACCATGACCAACGCACCATAGGCCTGTGCCAGCTTGGTGATCTCTGGCAGGTTGGCAAGATATCCATCCATGCTGAACACGCCGTCCGTCGCGATCATGATAAAGCGCGCCCCATCGGCCTTGGCCGCCTTCAACTGCGTCTCCAGATCGGCCATGTCAGAATTGGCGTAGCGGTAACGCTTGGCTTTGCACAGACGGATGCCATCAATGATCGAGGCATGGTTCAGCGCGTCCGAAATGATCGCGTCTTCCGGGCCCAGTAGCGGTTCAAACAAGCCGCCATTGGCGTCGAAACAGGCCGCGAACAGAATGGAATCGTCCTTGCCCAAAAAGCGCGCCAGCGACGTTTCCAGATCACGGTGCAGGTCCTGCGTGCCACAGATAAACCGGACGGAGGCCATGCCAAACCCCTTGGTGTCCATCGCCGTTTTGGCGGCCGCTATCAAATCGGGATGATCGGCTAAGCCAAGGTAGTTATTGGCACATAGATTGATCACCGACTTGCCGTTTGCCGTGATCCGCCCCGCTTGCGGTGACGAAAGCAACCGCTCGCGTTTTGTCATCTGGTCGTCATCAATCTGTGCCAGCGTAGTGGTCACGTGATTAAGAAATGCTGTTGCCATGGCGCCCTCCGTTTTGCGAAGGTTCGCATGGCGGACGAAAATCCGCAATAATGGAATTACGTTAAGATGGAAAAAATTCCAGTAAGGTGGAGTCGCCTACGTGCCATGCACCACCAGAAATGCGCGCGCTGCGCCATCGGCGCTGATCTTGTGCGCGACATCTGCCGCATAACGTGCGGTGTCGCCCGCAGACAAATGCTCAACCGCGTCACCACTGGCAACAGAAAGGCGCCCTTCGATCACTGTCAGATGTTCACGCGTCCCCTGCGCATGTGGCAGACTATCCAGCACACCGTCTTGGCCAAACCGAAGTTCATAGACCTCGTGGCGGCCTGCCTCTTCCGGGGGCGACAGAAT
>CALAIJ010000021.1 GCA_937923365.1 uncultured Sulfitobacter sp. | reverse complement strand
GATCATCGAAGAGTTCGGCCACACAGTTGTGCGCGTTTCCGATGCGGACGTCGAAGATGTGATCAAGGTGGAAGAAGACGACGAGAAGGACCTCATCGGTCGTCCGCCCGTCATCACCATCATGGGCCACGTTGACCACGGTAAGACATCGCTGCTTGATGCGATTCGCAACGCCAAGGTTGTCGCAGGCGAAGCCGGCGGTATTACCCAGCACATCGGTGCCTATCAGGTCACAACGGATGGCGGGCAGGTGTTGTCATTCCTCGACACCCCCGGCCACGCAGCGTTTACCTCCATGCGGTCGCGCGGTGCACAGGTCACCGACATCGTTGTTTTGGTGGTCGCGGCGGACGACGCAGTCATGCCGCAAACGATTGAGGCCATCGCGCACGCCAAGGCTGCCGAAGTGCCCATGATCGTCGCGATCAACAAGATCGACCGCCCGGAAGCCAACGCTGACAAAGTGCGTACCGATCTGCTTCAGCACGAGGTCATCGTCGAAAAGATGTCCGGCGAAGTACAGGACGTCGAAGTGTCCGCGATCACTGGCCAAGGCCTGGATCAACTTCTGGAAGCCATTGCATTGCAGGCCGAAATTCTCGAACTGAAGGCCAACCCTGATCGTGCCGCCGTTGGCGCTGTGATCGAGGCGCAGCTTGACGTAGGCCGCGGCCCCGTCGCCACGGTTCTTGTTCAGAACGGCACATTGCGTCAGGGCGATATCTTTGTTGTCGGAGAGCAGTACGGCAAGGTCCGTGCCCGGATCGACGATCAAGGCAACCGCGTAAAAGAGGCTGGCCCATCGGTGCCGGTTGAGGTTCTGGGCCTGAATGGCACGCCAGAGGCCGGCGACGTGTTGAACGTCACCAAGAACGAAGCGCAGGCCCGCGAGATTGCGGACTACCGCCACAAGGCCGCCAAGGACAAGCGCGCAGCGGCAGGTGCCGCCACGACGCTGGAACAGCTTATGGCCAACGCCAAAGCCGACGAGGACGTCAGCGAGCTGCCCATCTTGGTCAAAGCCGACGTGCAAGGCTCTGCCGAAGCCATCGTGCAAGCGATGGAGAAAATCGGCAACGACGAGGTCCGCGTGCGCGTGCTGCATTCCGGTGTTGGCGCGATCACCGAAACCGATGTTGGACTGGCCGAAGCGTCAGGCGCACCGATCATGGGCTTTAACGTCCGTGCCAATGCGTCCGCACGTAACACGGCCAACCAGAAGGGCGTCGAAATCCGGTATTATTCCGTGATCTACGACCTTGTGGATGACGTCAAAGCCGCCGCCTCCGGTCTGCTGAGTGCCGAGATCAAAGAGAACTTTATCGGTTATGCGAATATCAAAGAGGTGTTCAAAGTCACCGGTGTCGGCAAAGTTGCCGGTTGTCTGGTCACCGAAGGTGTGGCGCGTCGCTCTGCCGGTGTGCGTCTGCTGCGCGACAACGTGGTCATTCACGAAGGCACGCTCAAGACGCTCAAGCGTTTCAAAGACGAAGTGCCCGAGGTTCAGTCCGGTCAGGAATGCGGCATGGCGTTCGAGAACTACGACGACATTCGCCCTGACGACGTGATCGAGATTTTCGAGCGCGAAGAAGTCGAACGCAATCTTGCGTAACGGTGACCCTTGAGAAATCAAAAAGGCCGGGCAGGGGTGCCCGGCCTTTTTCGTTTCAGGATTTGCGGCCCACAGGCGGTCCTGCAAAAACCTTGTCTTCGACTCTGACGGCAATATTGCCATCGGGCAGGTCTTTCACAAAGATGCCCTGAACCGATACGCATGTGCCCAGTGTGATTGTCCGCAGCATTGTCTCTCCCTCCCCAGAAAGTTACCAAAGGCTAGCGCACAATCAGAAGGATACCAATCCTTTGTTTCCGATGTCAGAGCCAATCCCGTAGAACGGGAATAAGCGGGATATCAGCGGCAGGCATCGGGTAGTCGCGCAGCGCATTGGCGCGCACCCATTTCAAGGCTTGCCCTTCTCGGGATTGCGGTGTGCCTTCCCATTTGCGACAGGCAAAGAGCGGCATCAGCAGATGAAAATCATCGTAGGAGTGGCTCGCGAAGGTCAGCGGTGCCAGACAGGATGCCCATGTGTTGATACCCAGTTCTTCTTCCAACTCGCGGATCAGCGCGACTTCGGGTGTCTCACCCGCCTCCACCTTGCCGCCCGGAAATTCCCAAAGGCCGGCCATGGATTTGCCCGGTGGCCGCTGGGCGATCAACACGCGCCCATCAGGGTCGATCAGGGCGACGGCGCTGACCAGAACGGTTTTCACGAGCGGTAATCCGCGTTGATTGTGATGTAGCCGTGGGTCAGGTCACAGGTCCAGACGGTTGCCTTGCCGCCGCCCAATCCAAGGTCCACACCGATCACGATGGTCTCGCCCTTCATATGGGCAGCAGCTTCTTCTTCGGAATAGTCGGGGCTGCGCCAGCCGTCTTTGGCCACCTGCACGTCCCCAAAGCGGATCGACAACAGGTCGCGATCTGCTGCTGCACCGGATTTTCCGACCGCCATGACAACACGACCCCAGTTGGGGTCTTCGCCCGCAATGGCGGTTTTGATCAGCGGTGAATTGGCAATCGACATCGCGTGCTGTTTTGCGTCCGCGTCAGACGCAGCCCCCGTCACGGCGATTTCCACGAACTTGGTCGCGCCTTCACCGTCTTTCACAACAAGATGTGCCAGTTCCTGCATCACGCCGTGCAGCGCATCCAGAAACGCCACACTCTCGGAGGCATCCACCCCCGACGCGCCCGTCGCCCCTACGATCAGGCTGTCCGATGTCGACGTATCGCTGTCCACAGTGATGCAGTTGAACGTCGTATCGGTGTGCGCCGTGACCATGGATTGCAGTGCTGATTGTCCGACTGCCGCGTCGGTAAAGATGTAGACCAGCATCGTCGCCATGTCGGGCGCGATCATGCCAGAGCCTTTGGCGATGCCCGCGATGGTCACAGGCGTGCCGTTCACCTCGACACTGGCCGACGCGCCCTTGGCAAAAGTGTCGGTGGTCATGATTGCCTGCGCTGCGTCTTTGATGCCGTCTGCGGACAGCCCCGCGTTCAACTGGCCCAGAACGTCCACGATGCAGTCATGGGGCAGCGGTTCGCCGATGACCCCTGTCGATGAGGTGAACACGCGCGCTTGCGGGATGTCGCAGGTTGCGGCGACAGCCTTGGTGATCGCCTCAACCGAGGCAACACCGTTCTTGCCTGTAAAGGCATTGGCATTGCCCGAGTTCACCAAGATGGCCGCGCCGGCATCTGACGCGCCGCCAAGCTTTGCCTGACAATCCAGCACCGGTGCCGCGCGCGTGGCGGACCGCGTGAAAGTCCCTGCCACGGTGCTGCCGGGGGCAAGCACTGCCAGCATCACATCATCGCGGCCTTGATATTTGACGCCCGCCGCATGGGTGGCAAAGCGCACGCCTTCCACAACCGGCAGATCAGGAAAGCGCGCAGGCGCCAGCGGAGAGACGGGGGCGGGTTTGCCCATGGGTCACTCCAACCAGTCGGTGTTTTTCAACACGGAAGGATCGATGCTTTCGGAGGCGGTCTTGTCCACGTCAGCAGCAGCGGTCACTTCTTCGATGCTGGCCTGCACCTTGGTCTGGCGGACTTGCATTTCCAGTTCCTCGCGGACTGTTTCCAGTTCGGGTGCGGCGGTTGAGCGTGTCTCGTTAAGGATAATCACGTGCCAGCCGAACTGTGTCTCGACAGGTTCGGAAATCTCGCCTGCCTTGAGCAATGTGACGGCCTCTTCAAAGGCGGGAACCATCATGCCTTTGCCGAACCACCCCAATGATCCGCCACCGGGACCGGAGGGGCCAGTGGATTTCTCGCGCGCGGTGGCGGCAAAATCAGCACCGCCGTCCAGATCGGCCTTGATGGCGTCCGCTTCTTCCTTGGTCTCAACCAGAATATGCGAGGCGTTGAATTCGGGCTCGGCTTCGACATTGCTGTATTGCGCGTCATAGGCCGCCTGAAGTTCCTCTGGCGACACTGCGTTAGCCATGATGCCTTCAACAACTTCGCCTGCGGTGATGGAACGTCTTTCATTCTCAAGCGACAGCGTGGCGCGGGCAGGCAATTCGCCGTCGAACGTATCGGCAAGGGCGGTTTGCTGGATCAGCTGGTCCAGAATACCAGTGAACAAGACCTCATCCGGCAGCTGTTGATACTGTTCTGGCAAGGTGGCGCGGGCAACGATCATATGGCCCAGCGTGATGTCTGTGCCGTTGACTGTGGCCACAACCGTATCCCGGGTGGGCGCGTCCTGTGCTGCAACAGGCAGGGCCAGACAAGCGGCAAGTGCCAAAGGTGCCAGAAAAGTGAGGGGTTTTTGCATGGATTTTCCCTTGAGTTCGCCCCGCACGGGGCTGCTACATTGACAGTATATAGCGCGGCCCTTACATCCCAAATGGGCGTTGGCAGGCAGCGCGTCACCCATCTATCTATGGGCACAAGGGGCGCTGGGCAAGCAGATCGCAGACGCCCCCTGATCACAAATCGGCTGGAGAGCACATGCTGGGTATCGGAACAATCACCAAAAAGGTCTTTGGCACACCAAACGACCGCAAAATCAAGGCGACACGCCCGCTGGTGGAGAAGGTTAACGCACTCGAGCCGGAGTTTGAAACGCTCAGCGACGAGGGTCTGATCGAAAAGACGCAAGACCTGCGCCAGCGTGCCCTTGGTGGCGAAAGCCTTGATGATTTGTTGCCCGAAGCCTTTGCCAACTGTCGCGAAGCCGCGCGTCGTACTTTGGGCCTGCGTGCCTTTGACAGTCAGGTCATGGCCGCGATTTTCCTGCATCAGGGCAATATCTCTGAACAGAAGACGGGTGAGGGCAAAACACTGACCGCCACGCTTGCTGCCTATCTCAATGCCTTGACGGGCAAGGGTGTGCATATCGTGACCGTCAACGAATACCTCGTGCAGCGTGACGCAGGCTGGATGGGCAAGGTCTTTGGCGCTTTGGGCCTAACCACCGGTGCCGCCGTGTCCAACATGCCAGAGGACCAAAAGCGCGCCGCGTATGAATGCGACATCACCTATGCCACCAACAACGAGTTGGGCTTTGATTACCTGCGCGACAACATGAAATCCTCGCTCGACGAGATCATGCAAAAGCACCACAACTTTGCTATCGTGGACGAGGTGGACAGTATCCTCATCGACGAGGCGCGTACGCCGCTCATTATTTCCGGCCCTGCCGAGGACCGCTCGGAGCTTTATGTCACTGTCGACAAACTGATCCCGCTGCTCAGCGAAGAGCATTACGAACTGGACGAGAAGACCCGCAACGTCACCTTCACCGATGACGGCAACGAGTATCTTGAGGAACAGTTGCGCGCCCGCTCCATGATGGAAGAAGGCCAGTCGCTATATGATCCCGAGAGCACCACCATTGTGCACCACGTCAACCAAGGTCTGCGCGCCCACAAGCTGTTCACGCGTGACAAGGATTACATCGTGCGCGACGGCGAAGTGATGCTGATCGACGAATTCACAGGTCGCATGATGCAGGGCCGACGTTTGTCAGATGGTCTGCACCAGGCGATCGAGGCCAAGGAAAACGTCGAGATCAAGCCGGAGAACGTCACGCTCGCCTCTGTGACCTTCCAGAACTATTTCCGCCTTTATGACAAGCTGGCAGGCATGACCGGTACCGCGTTGACCGAGGCCGAGGAGTTTCAGGAAATCTACGGTCTTGGCGTGGTTGAGGTACCTACCAACCTGCCCATCGCGCGTGTCGACAAGGACGATGCCGTCTACCGTTCCGTGACAGAGAAATACACCGCCATGATCGAGCGCGTGAAGAAAGCGCATGAGACAGGGCAGCCTTGTCTGGTTGGCACAACGTCCATCGAAAAGTCCGAGATCCTGTCTCAGATGCTCACCGCTGAGGGGATCAAGCACAACGTGCTGAACGCCCGCCAGCACGAGCAGGAAGCGCAGATCGTCGCCGACGCAGGCAAGCTGGGCGCCGTTACCATCGCCACCAACATGGCTGGCCGCGGCACGGACATTCAGCTGGGTGGCAACGTCGAGCTCAAGGTGCTTGATGCGCTGGCTGCCGACCCAGAGGCCGATCCCGTCGCCATCCGCACCAAGATCGAAGCGGAGCATGCAGAGGAAAAGCAGAAGGTGCTGGATGCCGGCGGTCTTTATGTTCTCGCTTCCGAGCGGCACGAGAGCCGCCGCATCGACAACCAGTTGCGCGGCCGTTCGGGCCGTCAGGGCGACCCCGGCAAGACATCGTTCTTCCTGTCGCTTGAGGACGACTTGATGCGCATCTTCGGCTCTGAGCGGCTGGAGAAGGTGCTGACCACGCTGGGCCTCAAGGAAGGCGAAGCGATCATTCACCCGTGGGTCAACAAGTCGCTGGAGCGCGCGCAGGCCAAGGTCGAAGGCCGCAACTTTGACATCCGCAAGCAGTTGTTGAAATTCGACGACGTGATGAACGAACAGCGCAAGGTCATCTTTGGCCAGCGCCGCGACATCATGGAGGCCGAGGACCTCAACGAGATCACAACCGACATGCGCCATCAGGTGATCGACGATCTGATCGACACGTACATGCCGCCCAAATCCTACGCCGATCAATGGGACGCCCAAGGGTTCTATGCCGCTGTGATCGACCAGCTGAACATCGACCTGCCCGTCATCGCATGGTGCGAGGAAGAGGGCGTGGATGACGAGGTCATTCGCGAACGCTTGATCGAGGCCACCGACAAGATGATGGCGGAGAAGGCCGAAGCCTTTGGCCCCGAGACCATGCGCACCATCGAAAAGCAGTTGCTGTTGCAGACCATCGACGCCAAGTGGCGCGAGCATCTGCTGACTCTTGAGCATCTGCGCTCCGTTGTTGGATTCCGTGGCTATGCCCAGCGCGATCCACTGAACGAGTACAAGAACGAGAGCTTCCAGTTGTTCGAGACAATGCTCGACAGCTTGCGGCAGGATGTGACGCAGAAGCTGGGTCAGGTGCAGCCTATGTCCGAAGAAGATCGCCAGCAGATGATGCAGCAAATGATGGCGCAACAGGCAGCGATGGAAGCGGCAGCCGCCCCCGCAGAGGATGCGCCAGCGCCCACTGCCGAAGCTGTAGCAGCCGGTTTCGACGAGAACGATCCGACCACATGGGGCCGTCCCGGTCGGAACGACGATTGCCCCTGCGGATCTGGCAACAAATTCAAGCATTGCCACGGGCGGCTTGCATAAACTGCCATGATTTTGCCTAAATCTTAGCATTTCAGGGCCATACCGCGGCCCTGATCCCCTGCCACATCTGTCTGTGAACGATTCCGTAGATAAGGAACAGGCACATGGCACATATGACAAAAATCCTGACAGCAGCGGGTACACTCGGCTGTGCAGCGGCAATTGGATTTGTCATGCAAAGTTCGGAAAATGCGAAGCGGCTTTATGGCACGGCGCCAGCGGATAGTGGTGCTGTCAAAACCATCGACTCCAGTGACGCGATCCTTGATGTCGAAGAGATCACCCTGACATCTGGTGAGTTGGGATTGGCCGTTGATGTGCCCGCAATCGATGCCGAGGTGGTCACCGTGTCCGCGCCCCAGACATTGCCAGCGCCAGAGGCACCACAGGCTGCCCCGACCTTGTCTTGCGAAATGATCGCCAGCGCACGTCCCATGGCGGCCGCTATGGTGAACCTGACGCTTGATGCGGCCTGCTTGCCGAACGAGCGGGTTACAATCCACCACAACGGTATGATCTTTACCGATGTGACGTCGGCCACGGGCACGCTGGACATTGATGTACCAGCCCTGTCCCGCGAGGCCGTCTTTATCATGGCGTTCTCCAACGCCGAAGGGGCTGTTGCGCAGACTGTGGTTGAGGACCTTGAGGATTTCGACCGCGTGGTCCTGCAGTGGAAAGGCGATATCGGCTTTGAAATTCACGCCCGCGAGTTTGGTGCAGCCTATGGCAGCGATGGCCACATCTGGCATGACGCGCCGGGCGACATTGCCGGGGCCATCACCGGCGAAAGTGGGTTTACCACGCGCCACGGTAATCTTGATACGCCAGAGCCGCTGATGGCCGAGGTCTACAGCTTCCCGACCAGTGCAGCGGGTCGCAGCGGCGCCGTTGCCTTGACCGTCGAGACGGAGGTCACGAACATCAACTGTGGGCTCGAGATTGAGGCGCAAACACTGCAGATCGAAGAGAACGGGACGCTCAAAACCCGCAATCTGACCCTGCCTGTGCCCGAATGTGACGCCGCTGGCACCTTTCTGGTATTGAATAACTTGCTCCAAGACCTGAAAGTCGCTGCCAGGTAAGGCAAGCGTTGAGGGTTTATGATTTTCCTGAAACGTGCGGCGTTCTGCGTCGCACTTTTCATATTTGCGGCATCGCAGGGCGTGGCACAGGATGTCACGCTGTCCTCAAGCGACGGCAAGGTTGCTCTTAGCGGCACATTGCTGGGCTTTGATGGTGAATTTTACCGCGTCCAGACCGAATTTGGCGAGCTGACCGTTGATGGCTCTGGCGTGTCCTGCACCGGTCCGGGATGCCCCAACCTGCAAGATTTTGTGGCCGAGGTCACCTTTTCCGGGTCGGCCACTATGGGGGCAGTTCTGATGCCCGCCTTGGTACAGGCCTTCGCCCAGCGCAGCGGTCACGAGGTTGCACGCGAGGAAGTTGACGCCACCCATTTCGCCCTGCTGTTGACCAACCGTGACAGTGGCAAGATGGTGGCCCGCTTTGATTTTCGCGCAACCAATACTGACGAAGGGTTTGCCGATTTGCTGGCCGATGAGGCTGACGTTGTCATGGCCCTGCGCGAGATCCGCAAAGAGGAGCGCAACAATGCCCGCGACGCAGGCATGGGTGATCTGACAGGCATCAATCGCAGTCGCGTTCTGGCGCTGGATGCCGTGGTGCCCGTGGTATCGCCTGCCAATCCGGTCAAGGATATCTCTCCTCAGGTGCTGGCACAGGTCTTTGCAGGAGATATCACCAACTGGAACGCGCTGGGCGGTCCTGATGCGCCCATTGATCTGCATTTGCCCTCGGCGGGCAGCGGGCTGAGCCAGGCCATCGA
>CALAIJ010000020.1 GCA_937923365.1 uncultured Sulfitobacter sp. | reverse complement strand
ACGTGGCGCGGATGGCACCCGCATCTGGAGCAAACGCACGGCCCAATACGGTTCTTCAACCGACCAGCCTGGTGTGTTGACAAACCTGCGCGCCTGTTTCCGCGTCGCTTGACGCCAATTGCACCAAACCGATACCCTATTTGGGGTATCGGCCTGCGGTCAGATCGGTTCTATTAAGGGTTGAATGCTGGCGGCCGATTGCTGAAAGCGCTGAAAACCCAGCCTACCTCATTGATTTTTGTTATAATTTTTTAAAACTCTATTTGCGAACGGGACACATTTGATCCCGCGCCCTTTCACCTCGCGCCCTTTGTCTTGGGCGCGGATGTTTGATCTGCCAATATCATGAGGCTAAGCTCATTCCAGCGGTTGCCCTACGCCGATACCTTGTCCTGAGCATTTTCAGGCAGACCGCAGGCGCAACCATTTGAAGCTGAACGAAATTATTCTGAAAGGCCGCAACCATGGCAAACATTACCAAGTACCCTTCCCATGACGTGGAATTTGATTTTGAGGATTTTGACGGTCAGGTCACGACGGTCCTTACCAGCACAGCCACGGAATATTCGTGGATCAGTGACCTGGGCGATAAATACACTGTTCTTGGCAACATCGTGTATTCCGGCGGTGTGCCGCAAGCCTCAAGCCAGATTGCGCAGGTCAGCATCGACATGGATGACGACGGCACAGAAGACCTGAACGTCGCGTTCAGTTCATTCCAGATGATTATGGATGATGTGACCAGTGGTGCGTACAGCACCTTCTGGCGGGCGCTGCTTGGCCAAAGCGACACGTTCAGCATCACAGGGCCAGCAGCCTCTGATTTCACAAGAGTGACCCTTGCTGGCGATGGCCGCGACGTCTTTGGCGGCGAAACGCTCGTGGCCCTGTCCGACACGTTCAATATCACCGGCGGGTATCGAAATACGCTGTTTGGTGATTACGAATCTGTCAGCGTAGGCGGCGCCCTGACCGGCGCAAACGACGTTTTCAATTATTCAGGCGCAAGCAGCGACACCGATAGCCTCTATGGTGATGCCAGAACAGTCTGGGGCATCTTGACCGGTGGCAATGACAGTTTCACCTTCGCCGCAGGCGCGACACATACGCACTCTATGTCCATCTATGGCGATTCCGGCGCTGTCGGCTCGACCTCCTCTTTTTACGTAGATGCGTCTTCGGTGGGGGGAAATGATACCGTGGACGCATCAGGCACGGACATTTATTTCTCGTTCTACGGTGACGCTTCGGACGTGTTCACAACATTGGAAGGCGGCGACGACCTTGCCATCGCAGGCGATGCCAGCACAACAATGTACGGCGACGCAAGAGAGCTGCGAGACGGCAGTCCCGGCACCGGACTGTATTTCATAGGCGGCGACGACACGCTGATCGGTGGGGCCGGCAATGACGCACTCTACGGCGACTACGCAGAACGCGAGATTGGCTATACCGATGTAACAGGCGGTAACGATGATCTGTCGGGGGGGGCTGGCAATGACACCATCCATGGCAATGAGGGCAACGATACGATTTCCGGTGGCGGTGACGACGATACGATATTTGGCGGTGACGGAAACGATATCATCTCGGGCAACAACGGGAATGACCTGATTGATGCCGGAAACGGGGATGACAACATCAATGGTGGCGCTGGCGCCGATACGCTGACGTTCGAAAATTCGTTCTTTGCTGCAAACCTGACCTTGGGCAACAATGGCACTTCGGTGACAGTGAACACAGGCCAAGGCACCGATACGTTCCTGAACATCGAGAATATTATTGGTACAAATGTCGCTGATACGATCACCGGCAACAACATGTATAACGTGCTCGAAGGTGGCGGCGGAAATGACACGCTGGATGGCAGTAGTGGTCTTGATACGGCCTCCTATGCCTCAGCGACAGCGGGCGTCATGGTTTCTTTGGTCCTTCAGGGCTCTGGGCAAAACACCGGTAGTGCAGGCATTGATACGCTTAACAACTTTGAACGCCTTCAGGGCTCTGATTTCGGCGATACGCTTACAGGCGACGCCGGCGACAATGTCATTTCTGTCGGGTCAGGTGCGGGCACCAACTACGCGGCTTTCGAAGCCGAAGAAGCTGATGGCGGCGACGGCATTGACACCTTGTCGTTCGAGCATTGGGGAGCCCGTTACTTTGGGCTGACCGTGGATTTGTCTTTGCAAGGAACCGCACAGGTTCTTGAAAGCGGAGCCGATTTTGGTGGACCGCCAAACTATTCGGACATCCTTGGCACCTTCACCAACTTCGAATATCTCACAGGTTCGCAATGGTCCGACGTCCTGAGGGGTGACGCGGGGTACAACCGCCTTAGGGGGCTGGACGGCGACGACACGTTGGCAGGTGGCGCCGAATTTGATGACTTTGATGGCGGCGACGGCAACGACTATGTGGATTATTCCACAGAGACCGCCGCAATCACGGCCGATCTTGTGACGGAACTCGCGATCTTCTCGGGTGGCGACGAAGGTCTGGTAAGCATCGAAAGCATTATATCCAGCCAAGGCAACATGACCGTCATCGGCAATGAAGAGGACAATACGGTCATCGATGCGGGCGTCAGCGATGACAGCTTTGACGGTGGATTGGGCGTTGATACCTATAGCTATGAAAATGCCGCAACTGGCGTGAACGCCTACCTTCTGTTCCCCGGTATCGCGACAAACGCTGGCATGGACACGCTGACAGGGGTGGAAAACCTGACGGGTTCAGATTTTGGGGACCGTCTGGTTGGCGACAACAACGCAAACACCCTAAGGGGCGGGATGGGGGACGACACCATCAAAGCCAAAGGCGGGGATGGTAACTTCCTGTACGGAGACCAGGGTAATGACTTCCTGCGAGGGACTGACGGTACCGACTTTTTACAAGATACCTCCGGCAGCAACAGCCTCTTTGGGCTGGATGGTGAAGACACCATCATTGCCTATAGTTTGGAAACAGGTGAAATCTCCTATGCCTATGGCGGCAAAGGGGATGAT
>CALAIJ010000019.1 GCA_937923365.1 uncultured Sulfitobacter sp. | reverse complement strand
ACTCAGCGGCGCGGATGAAATCATCCTGACCTCTACGGGCAATATCGCCACGCTGTCGGGCGGATTTACGTCGCTGTCCGTGGCGATCAACGCGACCTTCGGGTTCAATGCTGTCACCGCAGCCACAGGCACTACCGCAGCTCTCGCAGCCGGCGGCACCGTGTTGCACAGTGTCGACGGGTTGAAATCTGGCGACGCCGTTGAAATCAGCGACGGCGTCACCACCGAACAGACCAAGCTCATCTCCGTCAACACGCTGACAGGGGCTGTCACATGGGCCCCGGTTCTGGCGGCGCCGGGCGCCTATACCCAAACCGACACACGGTTGGCCACGCTGGAATTCGACCTGCATATCCATGACGGCAGCCCTGATGACGATCCGGTAGAAAGCCACTTTGGCCTGTCTATGGAGGCAGACGTGGCCAATTACGTCGTCGCACGGGTCAATGATCCGCTCCAAGGCTCGGGCTTTGTGCGCGCGGTCAATGAAAACAGCGCCACCGCCATTGGCGAGAACCGGCCCACGACACTTGCAGAGCCCGTGCAATTCGACACCGGCGGCGTTGATGCCGTCCCGACATCAGCGGACTTCATCGGCGATCAGGCGGCAGGCACGGGGTTCTACGCTTTTGACCCCTACAACGTGCAGCTGGTGACCTGCGAGCGCACAGACCCCGCCATCGCCTCGGCCGGGATCACCTATTGCGAGACGCGTGATGACTGCATGTATGTGGGCGCCATTCCCGAAGCTGCGATAGATGCAGGCACGGCCATTCCCTACGGGCAGGCCCTGATGGGGGCCAAGCGGTATGGCGCGCTTTACGGGCCTTGGCTGCTGGTCGCTGATCCCATTGGCGTGGGTGAAAATCCGGTCAAGCTGGTGCCACCCACTGGGCATGTCATGGGCGTCTACGCCCGGATCGAACGCACCCGCGGGATATGGAAAGCCCCGGCAGGGGACGGCGCGAACATTCGCGGCGCGCTTGATGTCTCTACGGCAGTATCGGAGGCGCGTCACACCCAACTGGTCAAGGAAGGTGCTATCAACGGCATCCGCGCCATTCCGCGCAAGGGCATTGTGATCGACGCCTCGCGCACGCTGTCCAGTGACAGCCGCTGGCTGTTTGTGAACGTGCGCCTGTTGTTCAACTACGTGAAAAGCAGTTTGCGCGACGGCCTGGGCTGGGTCCGCCAGGAACCCAACCGCGACCAGCTTTGGAACCTCGTAAAATACGACAGCATCTCGCCTTTCCTGATGCAGCTATGGCGTCAGGGGGCCTTTGGCACAGGCGGCCCCGGCCAGACGTTTCAGGTGATCGTGGACGAAAGCAACAACCCGCCCGATCAGGTGCAACTCGGGTTTCTGAACGTCGAAATCTATTTTTACCCCTCGGTCCCTGCCGAAACGATCGTCGTCAAAGTTGGCCAGACGCCAGCGGGCGGCGTCGCTTCGGACAGCTAACCTATCCACAACAAGGAGACGGCCATGGCACTGGCATCAGACGGCAACTACGACGGCATGAAAGCGACCGAATATCGGCTTTTGCTGGATGGATTGGAAAGCCCCGGCATCACCCGCATCAGCGGGCTGAGTGAAGGCAGCTACGACACGATCGAGCAACCCGACGGAGGGGGACTGCTGGTCCGCAAGATATCCTCCACCAAGGTCAAATACGAAATGCTGACAATCGAGCGGCGGATGGACAACAGCCCCGAAGACCAGCGGTTTCTGGATTGGTGGCGCGAGACCTTCCACCTCTCCGAGAACTTCTCGCGGGGGTCGCGTGTCCGGCGCAGCTTTCAGATCGTGAAACTGGACTACGGCGAACCGGTGCTGACCTTTCTGGTGATGCAGGCGTGGATCAAGTCCTCCAAGTTCAGCGACCTTGAGGCGGGATCAGACAGCTTCTTCACCCAAACACTTGAAATCGAACACGAAGGGCTGGAGCGCATCGCCGCTGCCTGACCCCTGCCCTCAAAGGAGACCACCTCATGAACATCGCAACACCCGACATCAAACCACAGGCGCGCGAAATGGAATTCACGCTGCCCATCGGCTATGCGACCGACGATGCCGCCACACGGCGCAC
The DNA here is from genome assembly GCA_937923365.1 of uncultured Sulfitobacter sp. Classification (GTDB taxonomy): domain Bacteria; phylum Pseudomonadota; class Alphaproteobacteria; order Rhodobacterales; family Rhodobacteraceae; genus Sulfitobacter. The sequence continues at coordinate 10,086 of CALAIJ010000019.1, read as the reverse complement.
CGGTGCGTTGCGCAAAATGACCGGTAGGGAGGAGGCGATCCTCGCTGATCGGTCCAACCAGCACAATGGTGGCAAGCTCGTCACCGAGCTTTTGCATTCCTGCATCACCCAGTTCGAGGGCGAGGCCAAGCTGACCAAACAGGATGTGGCCAACTGGTATTCTGCCGACCGCAACTTTGTGTTGATCAAGCTGCGCAGCTTTACCTTTGGCCCTGAATTGCCCGCCAGCTACACCTGCGCCAGTTGCGGTGAAAAGCACGACGTGATGGAGAACCTCGACGAGCTTCCGGTCACCGCACTCGGCCCTGACGAAGAACTGGCCGACATCACTGTCGAGCTTGAGGACGGGTATTGGGACAAGGACGGTGCGTGCCACACAACCATCGTGCTGACCCTGCCGCGCGGCGTTGACGAAACCGCCGTGGCCCCGATGACGCGCAAAAATCCGTCCTTGGGCAAGAACGCCCTGCTATCGCGTTGCCTCAAGAAAGTTGGCGACATGTCCCCGCACCGCGTGGAGGCATTGGGCGCACGTCTGCTGTCGGACCTCACCCTGACGGACCGGCGTTTGATTGATCAGGCCCTCAACAAGGCCGCCCCCGGGGTTGATCTGATGCGGGACCGCGAATGCTACAGCTGCGGCGCAGAGATGAAATCGAATTTGGACATGACGAATTTTTTGTCTCTGGCCTGAGCAGCGAAGCGCTCAGGCAGGAGATCTTTTTCCTCGCTTATCATCTGCACTGGCCATGGTCCGAGATTATCGACCTCGCCTCCTCCGAACGCAGAGCCTTCGTGAAACTGCTGTCGGAACAGATCGAGCGGGAAAATGCCCAGATCAAGTCGGCCCGTTCGGGCTGACGACTTAACCCACGGGACCCTGATGGAACCTATTGCACTCATTCCTGAACTGACCACGACGCTGACCAAGGTCAGCAAGGGGTTGGCCCCGTGGGACCGTCTCGTGCGGCTGGAAGAGCAGTTGCTCAGACGTGCACGTGCGGCGTTTCTGGTCCATTGGTTCGGCACATCCGTGCCTGTCAAACATCTGAACCTCTTTATTGCCATTCGAAACATCGGTGCATTACGGGACCGTTTTGAACGGGTGCGCGCCTCTGCCCGCACGGCCCCGACAGGCATGTCCCTGATGGGGCCTCTTACCGGTATGGCAGGTGTCGTGGTCGGCTATGTGCTGTCGCCCGGCGGGGCCGCGCTGGTCGGTTACTGGATGACCGAACTCTCTGACGTGATCAAAGACCGCGAATGGACGCAGTGGATCATCCTGTTCTTCAGCGGCATCGCAAACTGGGTCTCCAACCTGTTTGTCCTGCCGGTCATTGGCGCCATTGCGATCCCTGTTGGTCTGCTCTGGTCGCTGGGACTGGGCATCGGCGGAGACCGGACAACAGCACTTGTTGTCGATCTGATGCATGATCTGGCCGCGATGCTGGATGCGGGCCTGACCCTTTGGGATCAGATCAGCAGACCGCGCGACGAGGTCAACAATCCGCTGCTGCGCAGCTTACTGGATTTCCTTGACCGCTCCGCCGGCTTTTTCGCGCATTTGCTTGGGTTTGTGGCCATCCTCGCGGTGCGTGTCTTGCCGTTGGTGCCCTACCTGATGACCCAGTTTCGCGCCTTTTGGGATCTGACAATGACCCTGAAGGACACTTTGTCAGACGCGGTCGGCGGCATTGCCGAGGCGCTGCTGACCCCGTTCCTTGCGGGCGGCGGCATTGTCGGCATTCTGACCCATGTCTACGACATGATCCTGACCATTCCAGACATTCTGATGGACGGCCTGAAGGGGCTCATGGACACCATCACCACTGAAATGACGACGCTCTATGACAGCATGAAGTCCGCGCTGGACGACTATATCGACACCGTGAAGGACCGGATACAGGACGCCTTCAACGCCTCGATCCTCGGCCAGTTGATCACGCTTGCCACGGACCTGATGGCACTGCTGCCACGGGTCATCAGCCGCATTCAACTTACCTATAACACGCCCGGCCCCGATGACACAGATGAGGGCGAGGAGGATCTGGCAACCACCCTGCGCGGCATGTGGTATCTGGGGGTCGCGTTCGACACCCATACAGAAGCGGCCGATTTGCTGGACGAAATCGATGCGTTGACCGTGCCCGAGCTGCCTGATTTCACCCTGCCGGATATGCCTCAGGTACCGACGCTGCCGGATGGCAAGGTGATCGCCCAGCGCATTGGCCGCGCGCCGGAAATCGCTTGGGGCGCACATATCACAGCGCTGTTCGAACGCGCCCGGGCCGAGATGCCAAACGCGCACCAGCCTGCCCGGATATTGCGTCGCCCGCGCAGCGTACTGGACGCAGAGCGGCGCGCGCACGAGGCCCGCGGCGCGCCGTCACGGACGGATGCGGACATGCGCCTTCGGGCCGCCCTCTATCTGGCCGTCGGGCGGGTCCTTCCCGGTGACCTGCGGGTCTACGCACCGCAGTTGCGCAGCTTTTTCGATATGATCGACCACCAGGTTTATGCCCAGCCCGAAGCACAGCCCCTCGCCCATCCGCAGCTTGACCTGCCAGACAGCGGACGTTTGCAGCCGCGTGTGAACAAGCTGGTGATCCGCGCGCGCGGCGCCGTGCAGGCCCCCGACATGCGGGCATTTCGCGACAGTGTCGTGTCCCACCTGCAATCCCAAAGCTACCGCGTCCAAGGCGCGGGCGCAGAATAGGAGGTGCGCAGATGCCCATCATCCTGATCTGGAACGCCCAGGCCGCCCCCTTTGAACGGCAAGTCAAACGCTGGCTCAAAGAGCTTGGCCAATATGGCGGTATCATCTCCAAATGGTTGGGCGGTCGGCTGTCACAGGCCAACAAGGTAGAGCGCGACAGCCGCGCATTCCCCGTTGTGATGTTCTATAACCTGTCCCTGACAGCCCGTGTCACGGGATTGCAGCGCGGCGCATTGTGGTCAGAAGGCCCGCCCGGTCTGGGCGATAGCTTTGCCCGCATCGGGGCGCAATGGAACATCCCGCGCGAGATATCGGACCGCTACACCGAGGCCCGCCTGATGCCGCGATTGCTGCGCATACTGGCGCGCATGACGGGGGCTGCGCGCGGCTCTGTTACGCGGTTGCACGACGCCCCTGCCAGCATGTTCAACCCCGGTGCCTTGACCGCCGTTGATCTGGTAGGCCTTGGCAGCCTCGCGTTTCGCTCTGTTGGAAACGGGCGTGCAGGCATACTTGATCTGGGCACACGGGTGCACAGCGCGCTTTATGGCAGCGGGCAGAACGTAAACGGCGCCGCACTTGCCTCTGGTGGGGCGGCTGCCGCAACACTGCCGTTTCACATGCAGCTTGATAACATTCTGCGCTACATCACCGGCGCCTTGCTTGTGATCCCGGTCATGGGCGACTTGGTCACACGTCTTGGCCACGACATCCTGTTGTTTTTGAAAAACAGCGTGATGGATCAAGTCTTTGCCGCCGAACGGCAGGTGTTGGAATTCCGCCAGTCCTTGCTGGGCAATATGAATGCCGCGTTGCAGACCTATGCCGGTGCGATGATTGATCTGCTGACCCTCGTCCAGACACAGATGTCGGATTATTTCCGCCGCACAATCGCGTTTTACGCTGTCTACGCCTACGCCCTGTCGCTGGGCGTCAGCCGGTTCTTCGGCCAGTTCAGAACGCTGTGGGACGCGGTGCGATCCATTGTTGGCGGCGTTGTGCATTTTATCGGCATGCTGGGTGCCATGAACCTTGGCCCTTTGATGCAAGGCGTGTTCGAGACCCTCGAAGCCCTGATCGACGACATCCATTACATTGCCCACGGTATCTTTGGCCCCGACAAATACGAAGCCCCTGATCCCCGGACCCTGACGCTGACAGACTTTATCATGAACCAAGGAAACGGCCCTTGGGCCCACCGCAATCTTCAAGAGGGCATGGGCAGTCTGAATGCCGCGCTGGATGAATGGCCAACGCGGCGCTTCTACTTCCGCCAGCTTGAAGAGTATCTGCGCGACAACCAAGGCATTGATCTGGACATCGAAGGGATGCTGGACGGGGCGACCCAACTGGTCCCCTTGCTGGACCAACCTGCTTTGCCCGCAGCCCCCTTGCCGCCTGCGCTGCGCATCCACAGACGCCCGATGCCCGACATTCACCAGTTGTTTCTGGACCCTGCCCGCCAAGCCATCAACACGGCCCTGATCGATGCAGGTAACGCGGCCAATCAGGGCACCCAGACAATCACCTCAGAGATTGTGACGCTGCTTGAAGGGGTCTCTTTCACCTTCTCGCATGCGGCCAATGGCGCAGCGACGGCCGAGTTCACAGATGCCCACGCCACGATCCTGCGGCAATCGGAGCATGAGGCGAATGCGCTCTTCCCCAACAGCGAGCTGCGCCTGTTCCAGTCAGATCTGGGGCCTCTGGCGGCAACATACGCAAACTGGCTGGTCTCCTCAGCCCCCGAAGCGGGCATGAACATCATGTCAGCCTCGCTCTCGGGCTATTTGCGCTTTGTGCTGGAGGAATGGGAGCAGCACCGCCTTGCGGGCGAAGGCACGCCTGTCCAGATCAACGAGACATCACCGCGCATCCTGCTGGAGCGCGCGCAAGTGGGCCGCGTGCACACCCGCCGGATGCAAATCACCGCCACAGGACATGAAACCGATGGCGCGCTGGCCGCACGGATCGCCAGCCGCTTTGGCACGGAAATCAGCAACGCCTACGCCAGTGGCGTGGAGCGCCTTGCAACCCTGACCGCCAACGCGCCACCAAACGCTGCTGTCTCAACAGCGCCCAGCGGGCCATAGGAAAGGAGGGCACATCATGGAAGATGAAGACGTCATCATGTCGCTGGGCATCATGCTTGTCCAAATCCGGACCGCGCGCCGTGCGCTGGAGGACATCGAACGGTCCACCAGCAGATACGTAGGCTTCGAGTTCACCAAAGCACTGACGGATGCAGCAAAATTCGGGGCGCCACCAATGTTCCAGGGTGCCCTGATGGTGCATGTGGTCAACATCAATGATCTGGCGCCCGGCAATTCTCTGGGGGGGATACTGGAATCCCTCTTTGGCGGGATCGGTAACTTTGTGGGCGGCCTTTTCGGATCGGCTGTAGGCGGGTTCTTTTCGGCCTTTGCCCTGCCAAGCATGCTCAACAGTCTCGAAGAGATTGCCGATGACATGCGCGAGATCATCCGCATGACAATGGCTGATGATGCAGCTCAAACGGTCGAGGACCCTGCAGACGGCAAGCCCGCTTCCGTCCCGCAGGCTCAGGCCCAGACAGGTGAGACGCTTGCCACCACGCTGGGCGGCGTTCAGGACATGGTGCGCCAGTTGACGGCCCTGTTCACCGCCGCGAACGGCGGCACTGCCAACGCCAACAGCGCAGGCGTACAGGCCCCCGAAGTGCTGACCCAGGGCGGGCAAAGCTGGATGGCGATCCTGAACGGGATCAATGTCCTGCTGGACCGTCTGATGCATGTGGTGGACGGGCTGATCCTGCTGATCCCCAATGTGGTGGGTGCCATCGCGGTCTTTGTGACCAGTCTGGGATCAATCCGCCGGGAGATCCTCGAGACGATCCGCTTTGTGCTGCGCAACGTGCTGTTGTTGCGCGGTGTTTTGCTCACAACCCTGTTCGATATCGTGGCCGCCGCGGCGCGGCTTGCCGCGGGCGTTGTGGGCGCTTTGGGCACAACAATCGAGACGGTCCTCGCCTCGATCCTCACGATGGCGCAGCAGCTTGTGGGCATTGTCTTTGACACGATCAGCACGCTGACCACCACGCTTGAGACGGTCATCACCGGCCTGCTTGGCTGGTTGGTCACAGGGATGTTTCGCGCCATTCGCGCCTTGGGAAATGAGCCTGCATTCCAGACCATCGACCATATGATCCGTATCCTGCCCTCCTTGCTGGGGCCGATCCATGCCATCATTGCCGCTTACCGCAACAATGGCGCGACGATGCCCCCGCGCATGACCCGCCAACTGGCGCAGGCCCACCGCGCAGGTCTGGGGCGCGCCGCACGTCGGCGACGTGCTGCTGCCGGCGCGCGCACCCCCAGATCGGTCGCAACAGGTGTGATCGCGGGCTTCCCTGACTTCCGGACCGAACTTGATGCCTTTCGCGCGGGCCTCGTGGTCGACAGCACAGCAGCCGTGGACAGCATGAACACGATGGTACAAGGCGTGACCGGCTCTGCCACACGGGGGTTACGCGGGATCACCGACGGTTTCAGCAGGGCGGCCGAACGCGAGGTTCAGGTGTCCGACACCTTGCGACGCAGGCGCATCGACAGCATCCGCGACAACGCTGACGCCCTGACAAATGCGATCGTGGCCCCGATCAACGCAAACGGGCCACCAACGGGGTTAGAGGCGATTGCGACCGCATACCAAAGCTGGCTCACCGACGGCGCCGGACTGCGCACCATCTTGAATTCGGTTGATGAGCACTTTCGCAACCGGCCCACCAGCACCACGGCCAATGGCCAGCGCGGCGGCGTGCCGGGTCTGCTGCAAGGCCAGTTTGACCGCCCCCGCGCCAGCGTTGAAATCGACGAAGTCGAGATCATCATCGAGCCCCCCGCGACAGAGGCGGAGGCCAGACCCGGCTTCTCTGCCCCCGGTGACTATCCGCTTCCGTCAATGACCGACGAAGACGTCTGGATCGCGTACCGCCGCCATGCCGCACAACGCCACGACCGCAACCTCAACCCCAATGACCCCACTGCCATTCTTGGATAGGAGACCCCCATGGAGCGTGGATTGCTCGCCAATATTGTGAATGTGCCACCGCTGGTTTTCCGGTTTCAGTACAACCCTGAAATCCTGCAGGAAAAGAAGCAGTTCAAGTACCAGCAGGCCAACAATTTTGGCAAATGGCGCTTTGACAATACCGAAGCCGGAGCAGCGGCAGGCGGCTTTCTGGATGTTGTCGGCGGGCTTTGGGAAGACCTCAAGGACATCGGGCCGTTGCTGACAGCCACCAAACCGCTGGAGGCCGTGCACGGCGAGCCGCGCCGCTTTTCGCTGGAGTTCAAACTGGACGCGCTGGAGCCTGGACCCGACGGACCACGGCCAGTCGACCCAAACGATATCGACCTCAACGAAGGCCACTTCGGCGGCTCCATTGAGCCTGACCTCGCCGTGTTGCGGTCCTTCATGTACCCCGCCTACGACATCATTGATGTGACCGCACTGGTGGTCAACTCCATCTCGTCGCGCAGTTGGAGCCCGCCCTGCTGGAAGCGCCCGCCCCCCTGCACGCTGGTCTACGGGCCGCTGACCTTTGATTGTGTGATGGAAAGTCTGGACATCAAAGTCACCGACTTTGATCCCGAAACGCTTGCCCCTCTGCGCGCGGATGTCAGCGTCACGCTGGCCGAGCAGACCCATTCCACCACTCCGTTCAGCGACACGATCATTCGCTACACCATGGCTAGCCGTGCCTTGGGCCGCGAAGGGATCTGGGAGGACGTGGGCAGAGCCTCACCCCTGATTGCGCCGGTCATCTCCGGCCTTGGATCCCTGTTTGACTGAAGTGCGAAACCGGAAAGGAGACCTCTGACATGGCCGTTGATATCACCTCTCGCTACTGGGCATTGCCGCCGTTGACCCATGACGGCCCTGACGGCCCGCGCGCCACGCTGCCCATCCGGCGCACGCCACCGCCGCGCAACGTGCATGCGGTGAACCATCTGGCGACGGGCAATGAAACGGTCGAATATCTGGCATGGCGGTTCTACGAACGCTCGCCTTTATGGTGGCGCATTGCGGACGCCAATCCGCTCGCCTTCCCGCTTGACCTGCCCCCCGGTGCGGGGGTCGACGTGCCCAGTGCGCAGACCGCAGGCGAAGTCATTCGCACAAGGAGGTTCTGATGTCCGCCGACACGGAAGTCTTTGTGCAAATCTGGATCGGTGAGTGGGGCCGTTCCGACATGGGCGGTGCTGTGGTCAGCATCGACATCGAGGACACCGACCAGGGCACCGACAAGGCCACCTTGCTGCTGGAAGACCCCGGCGGCTCCAACAGCATCGGCATCCAGCCCGGCCAGCAAATCCATATCGTCATGGGATGGCTCAGTGAATACGCGCTGATGTTTGTGGGCCGCATCCGCGAGCGCGAGATCGTGTCGGGCGATCGCTCACGGCTCAGGATCATCTGCTTTGATGATTCCATCCGTATGAACCAGCCCCCCGAGAACACAGGCCGCACCCACGCAGGCACGCTGGAGGCGATCCTGACCGCCATTGTCGAGCCTTACAATATCGCCTTGGGCAAGGTGGAGATCGACCCGATGCCCGAGTATTCCGAAGACGATCCGATCCGGCAGCGCAACCGCTCCGACTGGACCCTGATCCAGCAATTGGCGACGCGCCATAACGCCCGCGCCTTCATTGAGCCCAATGCCGTAGAGGGCAAACCGCCAACCCAAGAAGCGCCCCCCGGTCTGCCTCAGCTGTATTTCATCTCAGAAGACGCATTGCTAGCGCAGGACCCCGCAGGTCATATGACCTACTGCGAAGGTTTCTCGCAACTTTTGACGTTCGAGATGCGTGATGTGGGGCGCACCGCCACGGCTTCCTCCAATGTTGCGGTGATTGACCCTCTGACGGGCCTTCCTTGCGTCGAGGAAGGCACCGCCGCTGCAGAAAGCGCGCCGCCCGTGCCGTCCGACAACCTGATCCAGCGCGCCGAGGCTGGCACGGGAGCCGTCAGCCCCGGCGATCTGGCCCAGCGGTCCGAACTGGCCGCCAATGCGGACATCACGCCCACCGAGCTGCGTCCGCGCAGGCATCATACGGGCCTTGCATCAAGTTGCGAGCGCGCCCGTCAGGCGGTCCTGCCCGATCGCACGCGCCTGCTGGGGTATCACGGCACCGGAATGGCCATGGGCTCTGTCAGGATCCGCGCCAAGGACACCGTCGAACTGGATGGCCTACCCTCCAACGGATCGGGGGTTTGGTACCTCAAGCGGGTCAATCACATCGTGCAGCGCACCCGGATCGACGACCAGACCCAAAGCACCTACCGCACCAAGATCGTGGCGACCCGCTGATGGAAGGGGGGATTGAACATGGATGAAACAGACCTCGAGCGCCATTCAGGCAAGTATTACGGCAAATACGCAGGACTTGTGCACGAGGATTCCGTGCCCGACACCATGGGCCGGATCAGTGTGCTCGTGCCCACTGTCTATGGCGAGACTACCGCCGTGATTGCCCGCCCCTGCCTGCCTTGGGGACATTTCACCATGCCGCCCCCCGGCGCACCAATCTGGGTGGAATTCGAAGCCGGAGACCCTGACTTTCCCTTGTGGGTCGGGACCTATTTTCCCGATGGTGCCGTCCCCGCAGAAGCGGAGGCAGAGCCACAGACCCACCGCGTCATCCAGATGCCCTCTGGCCACACCATCGAGTTTAGCGACGAAGAAGGCGCCGAGAAGATCGTCATCCGCCACAAGGACAATGCCTTTGTCGCATTGCAGCCAGACGGATCGGTTGTGGTCTCCAACAACAAGGGGGCAAACCTGTTCATGAACGCCGAGGGCGGCGAAACCACCCTGATGGGCGAGACGGGCCACATCGTCACCATGACCGCCGACGCGCTCAGCCTTGTGAATGACGCAGGCACTGTGGTGGAGTTGAAGGGCGATACCGCCACCGTGCTGGCAGGCAACGTCAACCTGTCGGGCACAACCGTCGCACTGGGCGCAGGTGCGGCAGAGCCCACAATCATGGGCACCGCGTTTCAAACCCTTTGGACCGCCGTGATGACCCATACGCACCCCACCGCGATGGGGCCGTCCGGCCCGCCAGTACCGCCGATTGGCCCGCTCATTCCGGGTACGCATCTGACCAGCTCGGTGGTGGTGAAATGACCAGCAAGTGCACCTTCCCTCCGCTGCCGGTTCCGGCATTGCCAATCCCTGCGCTGGGTCTGCCTGCCATTCCGTCGCCGCCTGCGCTTCCGGCCCTGCCTGCCTTGCCCGACCTGCCGGGCATTGCACTGCCTGATCTGCCCATTCCGGCGATCCCGTCCCCTGCCATTCCCGGATTGCCAGCCGTGCCTGC
>CALAIJ010000018.1 GCA_937923365.1 uncultured Sulfitobacter sp. | reverse complement strand
GGCCCTCCAGATCAGGCAGGCCCGCGCCTTGCAAGGTCTGACCAATGGCTTTGAACACCTGATCCGCAGCCAGACGAAGGGTCTGGCCCGTGCCGTTCATCGCATCATCGACATATTCAAACTCGATCTCGCGCACAGCCCCGTTGCCGATCACTGCACGCGGCACGGCGTGGGTCACAATCCGCACGCCTTTGCTGGCGGCGAGGTCTTGTTCAAAGGCACTGGCATTCATCCGGTCGCGCCCACGGCGATACACCAGCGTCACATTCAACGCCCCCAGCAACTTGGCCTGCACGGCGGCATCAACCGCAGTCATCCCGCCGCCGATGACGACCACATCACGGCCAATGGGCATCTTTGCCAAGTCGTCCGCTTGCCGCAACTCGGCAATGAAATCGACAGCATCAGAGACGCCGTCCTTGTCCTCGCCATCAGCGCCAAGCGCGTTGACACCCCCCAGACCAATCCCAAGGAACACCGCGTCGTAAGCCTCCGTAAGCTGGTCCAGCGTCGTGTCCGCACCCAATGCAATACCATGACGCAATTCGATCCCGCCGATGCCCATCAGCCAATCCACCTCGGCCTGCGCAAATCCGTCAGGGGTCTTGTAGGCGGCAATCCCGTATTCGTTAAGGCCACCGGGTTTGGGGCGTGCGTCCATTACGACAACATCGTGTCCCAGCATCGCCAGCCGGTGCGCGCACGACAGCCCTGCAGGCCCCGCCCCCACCACGGCCACTGTCTTACCAGTGACCGCAGCACGGGAGAACGGATGGCTGCCTTTTGCTTGCAAATGGTCGGTGGCATAACGTTGCAACTGGCCGATCAACACGGGCTTGCCCTCGGCCACCTCGCGGACACAGACTTCTTCACACAGCGTTTCTGTCGGGCAAACGCGCGCGCACATGCCGCCCAGAATGTTCTGACTAAGGATCGTTTTGGCCGCAGCATCCGGCGTGCCGGTGGCGATCTGACGGATGAACAACGGGATGTCGATGTCCGTGGGGCACGCCGTCATGCAAGGCGCTTCATGGCAGAAATAGCACCGATCTGCAGCGACCAGCGCTTCGTGCCCGTCCAAAGGCGCGTGCAGATCGCTGAAATGCTCGGCATACTTTTCCGCCTCCAGCCGTGCTGGTTTGATACCGGGGGCAAAAACATCTGCTGTCATCTGGCGGTCCTAAGATTGCTAAGCTTGGGGAAAATGCTCTCACGGAACAAAATTTTTATCAACTGGTAAAATTATTAACGTTCTGCGAAATATTTGGTGGCGACGGTGACGCCCCCTCTCGCGGGGCGCAACGTTTTGATGCAAAACACTTTTATCCCCACGCCCAAGGAGCTACGCGAAAGATTGTCGACCGCTGCTCCTATCGGGTTAGAACGATCATGCTTTGCCCAAGCCACGCTGTCGCATGCCTTGAAGCGGCGAGAGTAGAAAAATGGTTATGGCGGCAGGCACCGTAGAATGGCGCAATACAACGAAATGCGTCGGCTTTGCTGCATCATACGGCGGCGACAAGGGCGGGTTCGTGCACATCTGTGCGGTTGAACGCGCGGGCCTTGCTAGCCCACCGACTTTAAAGCGAATCCGGGTGGAGCGGCGCGCGTCAATCCTGCACTTTCGCCACAAGCGCCTGCACCTGCGGCCCCAGCCCTTCGACAATCCGTGCAACACCTTCAGCGTTGGGATGAATGCCATCCGCCTGCAAATAGGGCTGTAAATCAGCGGGTGGAGGCAAGACACCGTTCTCCTTCAACCCGACAAAGAAACTCTCCGCATAGAGGGCCTCATAGGTCGCGGCCAACTCCGGATAGATCGCGTCGAACGCCGTTTTGTAGTCTGCGCCGAAATTACCGGGGGCCTGCATGCCAACCAGCAGCACGCCAACCCCTGCGGTATCCGCCGCCTGCAAAATGCCCTCAAGGTTGGCGCGTGCTTGTGCCGGGGCCAGCCCGCGCAGCAGGTCATTGCCACCCAAAGCCACAATGATCCCGTCTACGTCAGGCGTCAAAGTCCAGTCAATGCGCGCAAGCCCACCCGCCGAAGTGTCCCCCGAAACGCCTGAATTTATCAGGCGCACATCGGTACCTTGGCCTGCCAGCCAGTCTTGCAGCTGCGGCACAAAGCCCTGATCGGCAGGCAATCCATACCCTTGGGTCAGGCTATCGCCAAAAGCGGCGATCACCACCTCTTCGGCCTGCGCCACACAACCCCAAAGCAGGGCAATCCCAATCATAACCTTGCGCATTGATCTACACACTCCATATCCAACTAAGACCCTAGCAAAAGGCGCGCCCGAATGACGACCCCTCAGCCAGATCTGATGTTCGATCTACAAGATGTGGCGCTTTCGCTTGAGGGCAATGCAGGCCCTGTCAACATTCTGCGGGGGATCACTTTGCAGGTGCGGCCGGGCACCAGCGTGGCGTTAACGGGGCCTTCGGGGTCGGGCAAGTCTTCGTTGCTGATGGTGATGGGCGGGCTTGAGCAGGCCACCGCAGGACGCGTCCACGCGATGGGTCACGACCTGAGCGCACTTGGTGAGGACGCGCTGTCGCGCTTTCGCCAAGGCCGCATGGGGGTCGTATTCCAGTCCTTTCACCTGATCCCTACCATGACAGCGGTGGAGAACGTGGCCACGCCGCTGGAACTTGCCGGCCACAAAGACGCCTTTGCCCGCGCAGAGGATGCCTTGGCCGACGTGGGCCTTGGCCACCGCCTGACCCATTACCCTGCGCAGCTTTCAGGAGGCGAACAGCAACGGGTCGCACTGGCCCGCGCCTGCGCGCCACGCCCTGCAATCCTGCTGGCGGATGAGCCGACTGGCAACCTCGACAGCACCAACGGGGCCGCGATCATGGACCTGCTATTTGCCATGCGCGACCAATATGGCGCGACGCTGATCCTTGTGACCCATGATGCCACCCTTGCGGCGCGTTGCGACCGAACGGTGCAACTGGCCGACGGGCAGATCGCATGAGCCTGACCCATGCCGCCCGCATTGCGCGGCGCGAAATGCGCGGCGGCCTGCGGGGCTTTCGCCTGTTTCTGGCCTGCCTTGCCTTGGGCGTGGCAGCCATCGCGGCTGTGGGCTCTGTTCGGTCGGCCATTGACGCTGGCCTGACCCGCGAGGGGGCCGCCTTGCTGGGGGGCGATGCCGAGCTGGAGTTGACCTACCGCTTTGCCTCCGAGGCCGAGACGGCGTGGATGGCCACCCGCGCCACGCAGGTCAGCGAAGTGGCCGAGTTCCGCTCGCTTGCCACAGTAGGCGAGGACCGCGCCCTGACGCAGGTAAAAGCTGTGGACAGCGCCTATCCGCTGGTGGGCAAGGTTGCGCTGTCTCCGGACATTTCACTGGCAGACGCATTGGCGGTCACTACCTTTCCCGGCGCCGTGATGGAGCGGGCTTTGGCTGACCGCTTGGGCCTAAGCACGGGCGACACCTTCGCCCTGGGTACGCAGGAATTCCACCTCTCCGCCATCATTCTACGCGAACCTGATAGCGCGGCCAGTGGCTTTGCCCTTGGCCCCCGAACGATGGTGCTGCGCTCTGCGCTTGACCGCTCGGGCCTGCTTTCGGCGGGCACGCTTTTCAACAGCAAATACCGCCTGAAGCTGCCTGAAAGCGCAGATATCGACGGGTTGAAGACAGACGCGCTCGCCCAGTTTGAAAACAGCGGCCTGCGCTGGCGCGATGC